>JANPCT010000897.1:0-2698 GCA_031431095.1 Acidobacteriota bacterium
CTCCTGCTCCGCGTGCACGCGCGGATGCAGCAGCAGCTGGGCGGCACGCTGACGGTCGTCGACCTGTTCCGCTATCCGACGGTTCGTACCCTGGCCCAGCGACTCGAACGGCCGGCGCCGATGGCGGACGTCTCGGTCCAGCGCGCCAAAGATCGCGCCGCGCAGCAGCGTGAGGCGCTGCAGCGCCGCGCCGTCGCGGGGAGGGGGCGGTGAGCGACACCACCGCCCTCGAGCACGGCCAGGCCATCGCCATCGTCGGCATGTCGGGACGGTTCCCCGGCGCCGCGACGGTGCGTCAGTTCTGGGAGAACCTGTGCGGTGGCGTCGAGTCGATCAGCTTCATCCCGCGTGAGGAGCTGATCGCGGCCGGCTATCCCGAAGCATTCGTACGCGATCCCGCGTACGTGCCGGCCAAGGCCGTCCTCGCGGACATCGACCTCTTCGACGCCGGATTCTTCGGCTGCTCGCCGCGCGAAGCGGAGCTGATGGATCCGCAGCACCGGCTGTTTCTCGAGTGCGGCTGGTCCGCCCTCGAAGACGCCGGGTACGACCCGGAGCGCTACGACGGCGCGATCGGGGTGTTCGCCGGCGCCGGACTGAACAGCTATCTGCTCCATCACATCGGCACCGCGCCGGAAGTCGCGATGGTGATGGGGTGGGACAAGGACTATCTCGCGACGCGGCTCTCCTACAAGCTGAACCTGCGTGGTCCGAGCCTGACGATCCAGACCGCGTGCTCGACGTCGCTCGTGGCGGTGGCGCAGGCGTGTCAGAGCCTGCTCAATTTCCAGTGCGATCTGGCGCTGGCGGGGGGCGCGGCGATTAGCGTGCCGGCGCGTGCCGGCTATCGCTATGTCGAGGGCAGCATCATGTCCCCGGACGGCCACTGCCGTGCCTTCGACGCGCGGGCCAGGGGGACCGTCAGCGGCAATGGTGTCGCGCTCGTCGTCCTCAAGCGGCTCGAGGAAGCGGTTCGCGACCGCGACGCGATCTGCGCCGTCATCCGTGGCTTCGCCGTGAACAACGACGGCGCCGCGAAGGTCGGTTACACCGCGCCCAGCGTCGACGGCCAGGCGCAGGTCGTCGCGATGGCGCAGGCGCTCGCCGGCGTGGCGCCCGACACCATCTCCTATATCGAAGCGCACGGCACCGGCACTGAGCTCGGCGATCCGATCGAGATCGCGGCCCTGACGCAGGCGTTCCGCTCGGGCACGTCCCGGTCCGGCTTCTGTGCCATCGGATCCGCGAAGACGAACATCGGGCACCTCGATGCCGCCGCCGGCGTGACCGGGCTGATCAAGGCCGCCGTGGCGCTGCGGGAGCGCCGCATTCCGCCGTCGTTGCACTTCGAAACGTCGAACCCGAAGATCGACTTCCCATCGAGTCCGTTCTACGTCAACACCGTGCTCACGGCCTGGGACGCAGAGGCGCCGCGCCGCGCCGGCGTCAGCTCGTTCGGCATCGGCGGCACCAACGCGCACGTCGTCCTCGAAGAGGCGCCCGCGCCCGAGCGGACGTCGGCGTCGCGCCCCTGGCAGGTGCTGGCCGTGTCCGCGCGGACCCAGGACTCGCTCGCGCGCGCGACCGCGGCGCTGGCGGCGCATCTGCGGGACACGCCGTCGCTCGCACTGGCCGACGCCGCCTACACGCTGCAAACCGGTCGCAAGGCGTTCGCGATCCGCCGCGCGGTGGTGTGCGGGGACGGCGACACCGCGTCGGAGCGGCTGTTATCGGCCGATCGGGTCCGTACTGTCGAATCCGGACGCCCCGTAGGCGAGTCGACCGTCGCCTTTCTGTTCCCGGGCCAGGGCACGCAGTGCGTTGGCATGGTCCGCGACCTCTATGCGCAGGAACCGGCGCTGCGCGGGATCGTCGACGACTGCGCGGCGACGCTGCTCCCGGTCCTCGGCTGGGATGTGAAGCGCGTCCTCTGCGCGCCGCACGCCGACGCCGATGCGGCGACGCTGTTGTCGGGGACGCGGGCGACGCAGGTGGCGCTGTTCGTCACCGAGTACGCGCTGGCCCGGCTGTGGATGTCCTGGGGCGTGCAACCGCGCGCGCTGGCGGGGCACAGCATCGGCGAGTACGTCGCGGCCTGCCTCGCCGGCGTGTTGTCGCTCGATGACGCCCTTGCCGTGGTGGCCGAGCGCGGACGGCTGATGGAGGCATCGAGCGGGGGAGCGATGCTCGCGGTGACGACAGGCGTCGCAACCGTGCAGCGGTATCTGCGTGAAGATACCTGGCTGGCGGCGATCAACGCGCCGGACGTCAGCGTCGTATCCGGCTCCGAGGCCGGTATCGCGGCGCTCGAGGCGCGACTCCGCGACGCCGGCATTGGGGCGCAGCGGCTGAACACCTCCGGCGCGTTTCACTCGCCGATGATGGCGGACGCCGCGGCCGCGTTCCGCGCCGTCATCGAACGCATTCAGCTGCGGCACCCGCGGATCCCGTACCTGTCGAACGTGACGGGCACGTGGATCACCGATGCCGATGCTGTCGATCCCGCGTACTGGCAGCGGCAGCTCGTCTCGACCGTCCGGTTCGACGGCACCGCCGCCGCGCTGCGTGAATTCGGAGCTGGTGTGCTGCTGGAGGCCGGCCCGGGACGCACGCTCGGCACCCTGATCCGGCAACAGGACGCATCGGCCGAGGCGCCGGTTGCCACCTTGGGCTCGTCGCACGAGAAGCGCACGTCGAC
>JANPCT010000898.1:0-2004 GCA_031431095.1 Acidobacteriota bacterium
ATCGCGTTGGCGCGCGACAGCAGCGGGCCGATGTCCTTCTGAATCGTGGTCAACAGGCCCTGGACCTGGGCGGCCACACGCGCCAGCGCCACGATCGCCCCAATCTGCACGATCGCCATCAGGGCCGTGGCGACGGCGATCACGGCGAGGAACACCTGGCTCCACTCGTTCACAGCGCCTCCCCCGACGGAGTGCCGGGCGGCTGGGCGCCGCCGCGAGCCTGTTCGTAGGCCTCCTTGCCGCGCTCGAATGCGGTGCTCAGGGTGTCGCGCTGGCGATCCCAGAGCTCGCGTCCGCGCTGCGCGGCTTCTCCGGCCTTGTCCCGCCCCTCGCGCGCCTTCTCGGCGAGCAGGCGGCGGGTCTCTTCGCCGGACGCCGGCGCCATCAGCAGCGCGACCGCCGCGCCGGTAACGGCGCCGAGGACGAACGCCACGATTACGGTTCCCGCTGCATTGCCGTCGTCACGTGACATACACAACTCCTGGCGCTAGAAAATGCTGACCCGCACGTTCAGGTATCGCTTCGGATCCTTACGGATATCGGCGATCAGGCCTTTGATCTCCGTGGCCGCCGAATTCATAGTGTCATACAACTTCGTGTCGTGCAGCAGCTGGCCCGCGGTGCCCTTGCCGTCATTCAGGTTCTTCGTGAGTTCATCGAGACGCGTCACCGTGCTGTCCAATTTATCGTACAGCTCCTTCTCGGTCAGCAGCTTCCCCGCCGTGTTGTCGCCCCGGTTCAACCGTCCGCTGATCTGCTCGACGTTAGCCGACGCGGCGCTCAACGACTTGGCCAGCTTGTCGTCTTTCATCAGCTGACCAAGGCTGCCCTCCCCGGCGTTGATCCGCCCCGTCAACTCGCGCAGGTTCGCCAGGGACGCCTGCAGCTCGTCATAGGCGCGTGAATCCGTCGTCAGCTTGCCGAGCGTTCCACGGCCTTTGTTGATCGACGCCGTCACGGCGTTCGCCGAGTCGACGAACGCGTTCACCTCCCGGTACAATTTGTCTTCGGTGAACAGCTTGCCGAGCGACCCTTTGCCGGCGCGAAGATCCTTGAGCAGCGCCGTCGCTTCGACGATGCCTTCGTTCGCGGTCTCGGCGACGTCGGAGAGCTGCGATGCCGGCTTCTTGGACTTGATCTGGTCGCCGTCCCTAAGGGGCGTGCCGGTGGTCGAGGGGGAGACGTCGATCAGCGGCTCCCCGAGCAGGCTCATCGCCCCGATGGAGGCAAAGGACTCGCTGGTGACGCGGGTCTGGTTCTCTTTCTTGATGGAGAGATGGACGTCGACGCCCGTGCCGGCGAGTTCCACCTTGGTGACCTTGCCGACCTCGACGCCGGCGACGCGGACGATCGCGCCGGACTTCAACCCCTGCACGTTGCCGAAGTTGGTTTTCAGGTCGTAGCGTTCCCAGGCGAATCCGCTCGCGCCGCCGACAGCGATGACGAGAAGGGATGTGAGCACCAGGGCGGCAACCGCCATGACGCCGATTTTCAGTTCCGACCACGCTAACGATCGTGTGCGAGGCATTTCTGGTCCTTGTCGTTCGTAGTTTGTCGTTTCTGGTTTGTCGTCGTGGTTTGTCGTTCCAGTTCGTCGTTCGTCGTTCGTCGTTTCCAGTTGCTGGTTCGTCGCCGCGGCTTGATCACGAGAGGAACGACTGGATGTACTCGTCGGTCTGGGCCGCCAGGCGCAGCTCGCTGGCGTTGCCCTCGAAGAGGATGCCGCCGTCCTTCAGCATGATGAACTCCGCCTGGTTTGACTTGCCGCCCTCTGCCCGCTCGAACTCGATCGCGTTGCCGTTCCGGGTCGCGGCATGTTCGGCGACGAAAAATGCGTCGCGCAGTTGATGCGTCACGAGCACCGAGCTGACGCCTTCCAGGTCGCGCAGCTTGATGATCTCTTCATCCACCGTGAGCGACGTGATCGGGTCGAGGCCGGTCGTCGGCTCGTCGTACAGCAGAATGCGCGGCTTGGACGCCATCGCGCGCGCGATCGCCACGCGC
>JANPCT010000899.1:0-6928 GCA_031431095.1 Acidobacteriota bacterium
CTTGCGTGTAGCGCTCCGTCGCCACCACGATCGACGCCTTCTCGCCGTAGGCGCCGACGTATGCGGACATGCGCCGCACGACCTCTGTCAACGACGGTCCGCCGCCCGCCTGCGGATGTGCGGCCAGTGCGACCAGCACGACGGAGATTGAGGGAAAAGCGTTCACCGCAGGATCCTGAAAGCGTACCGTGGGCCGTCGATCCCAAAACCCCGAGCCTAAAGCCTAAAGAGAGAGTGAATTCCGCCTAAAGGCGGAAACTACAGAGCCCTTCGTTGGAGTTCCTGTAGTTTCCGCCTTCAGGCGGAAGGTCCGAGAGCGCAACCTGCCAAAGCCTGCCCCTGTCCTACTCGGTAGCGGTCCCCTTGAGCAGCGCTTCGCACGGCATCGCCTTCGCCCCCTGCTCGGTGCACACCGCGTAGCTCACATTGCTCTTCTCGTCGTACATCGACACGCCGGCGTACTCCCCCTGCGCGTTGAGCACATAGAAGTTGATGTTGAAGTTCGGGTCGCCGTTCGGTTTGCGCAGGCGTTTTTCCACCGTGTTGGCGCGGATCCGCTTCAGGCCTTCCATGCCGGCGTCCTTGGGGTGCATCCCGCGCCGCATCGACTCGACCACCAGGTAGGAGGTCAGGTTGAACAGGTTGGCTTCGCCCCGGCCGGTGGAGCCGGCGGCGCCGATCTCGCCGTCGACGTAAAGCCCCGCGCCGAGGATCGGCGAGTCACCGAGCCGCCCGGGAATCTTCCATGCCATGCCGCTTGTCGTCGTCACGCCGCAGATCTCCCCCTTGGCATTGACGCCATTGCAGTTGATGGTGCCGTAGAAGTGATTCGGATCGACCCAGCCCTCGCGCATCATGTCGAGATCGACATGGTGCAGGGCCGCCTGTCGTTTGATCGGATCCAGGTAATGAAGGGGATCGGTCCGGCGCTTCCATTCGAGCCACGCCTTGCGCGACGTGTCGGTATTCAAATCGGATTCGATCTTGAACCCCATCGTGCGGGCGAAATCCTGCGCCCCCTTGCCGACGATGAGATGGTGATCGGTTTCCTCCATCACCTTGAGGGCGACGAGCGACGGTGTCCGCACCCCCTCGATCGCGCCGACGCCGCCAGCCCGCTTCCTGGGGCCGTGCATGCAGCACGCATCGAGCTGGACCACGCCTTCGGCGTTCGGCAATCCGCCGTAGCCGACGCTGGTGTCCTCCGGATCGAGCTCGACGATGTTGACGCCTGCGACCAGCGCCTCGAGCACGTCGGTGCCCTGCATCATCAGCGCGAACGCCTTCTCGATGCAGGTCATCGATCCGCCGTTCTTGTAGCTGTGGCCGTTGCCGGAGGCAATCACGACCGGACTGGGACGTTTCGTTGTGATCATGGCGGGGGCCTGTCCGGTGGCAGCCGCGAGACCCGCGGTGCTGGCGACGACGAATTCGCGACGGGACATATCGGACATTGCGCACTCCTGCCGGTCCAGACTCTGGTTTGCGGACGGGCGGGAAGATTGTAGACTACGATGTCGGATCATCGCCCGCAATTCGCACATGCCACGAGCCATCTCCATCGAGACCATTCGCGACGCCGCGCGCACCGTATACGGCGCCGCGATCCGCACGCCACTCGTCCCGCTGGGGGTCGTCACGCCGGGCGGTCCGGAGGTCTTCCTCAAGCTCGAGATGCTGCAGCCGATCGGATCGTTCAAGATCCGCGGCGCCTACAACGCGGTGCAACGCCTGTCGCCGGCGCAGCTCGCCGAAGGGGTGTGGACCGTCAGTGCCGGCAATGCCGCCCAGGGCGTCGCACTCGCCGCCAAGAAGGCCGGCGCGCGCTGCAGCGTCATGGTGATGGACACGGCGCCTGCCGCCAAGCTTGGCGCCATCGATCGGCTCGGCGCGACCATCGTCAAGGCGTCGTACGACGAGTGCTGGCGGACGGTCGAAACCCACGGCTCGCCGCGCATGCACGGCCACTTCGTGCATCCGTTCGACGACGACGATTTCATCAGTGGCAACGGCACCGCGGGTCTGGAAATCGTCGAAGACCTCCCCGATGTGGACGCCGTCGTGGCGGCGGTCGGTGGCGGCGGTCTGCTCGCGGGAGTCGGCGTCGCGCTCCGCGCGCTGCGGCCCAAGGCGTCGATTTACGCAGCGGAGCCCGCCACAGCCGCGCCGCTGAAGCGATCGATGGACGCCGGCCGCGCCTGCCGCTTCGATGAATGGGAGCCGTCGTTCGTGGACGGCGCCGGCGGCAAGTCGGTCCTCGAGACGATGTGGCCGCTGCTGCGCGAGTATGTGCGCGAGTCGATCGTCGTGTCGCTGGACGATGCGGCGCGCGCCATGCGCCTCGTCGCCGAGCGCGCGCGCGTCATCTCCGAAGGCGCCGGAGCCTGCGCGGTCGCCGCTGCCATCTCACCCGCGCTGGCGGCACGCGGCCACTGCAAGGTGGTCGCGATCGTGTCCGGCGGGAACGTCGACCTCGCGAAGTTTGCGCAACTCGTCGGTGCGTGCCCGCCCAAAGCCTGAAGCCCAAAGCCGAAAGCCTAGTTCCAAGAGCCCATTTGACCCATGCTTCCCGAATCCATTAAACGCCTGCCGGAACTCGCCTCTGACCTGTGGTGGACATGGAATCCCCAGGCGCGCGAAGTGTTCCGCCGCCTCGACTACCCGTTGTGGCGCCAGACGGCGCACAACCCGGTGCTGATGCTCCGGAACGTGTCGCCCGAGCTGCTCACGCTGGCGTCGAAAGACGACGGCTTTCTCGCCGTCTACGATGCCGCGCTCGAGGCGCTCGACCGCGCCCGCAGCGCAGAGGACACGTGGTGGCAGCATCGCGGCGAGGAGAGCAGCGGTCCGATCGCGTATTTCTCCGCGGAGTTCGCCCTCCACCAGTCGCTGCCGATCTACGCGGGCGGCCTCGGCGTGCTCGCCGGCGATCATTGCAAGCAGGCGAGCGATCTCGGGGTGCCGCTGATCGGGGTCGGGTTCATGTATCCGCAGGGCTACTTCCACCAGAGCGTCTCGCCCGACGGCTGGCAGAAGGAATCGTACGAACGACTGAACTGGGACAACGCGCCGATCGAGCCCGCCGTCACCGCCGGCGGCACGATCTGCATCGTCCCGGTGCCGCTCGGGAATCGCAGCGTGCTCGTGCAGGTGTGGCGCGTGCGGCTCGGGCGGGTCAAGCTCTACCTGCTCGATACCGACCTGGAGGAGAACGCACCGTGGGACCGCGAACTATCGGCCCGGCTGTACGGCGGCGATCGCGAAACGCGGATCCAGCAGGAAATCATTCTCGGCATCGGCGGCGTCCGCGCGCTCAAGGCCCTCGATTCGACGCCGACGGTCTGGCACCTGAACGAGGGACACGCGGCGTTCGTCGTCCTGCAGCGCATCCGCGATCACATCGAGGCGGGGCTGTCGTTCGACCAGGGTCTGGATGAAGTCCGGCGCACGACCGTGTTCACGACCCACACGCCGGTGCCCGCGGGGCACGACGCCTTTCCGTTCAGCCTCGTCGAGACGCACCTGGCGGGATGCTGGGGCACGCTGGGCGAGTATCGCGATCGGTTCATGCAGCTCGGCGCCTACGACAACGGCTCGGGCCCCCAGTTCAACATGACCGCGCTGGCCCTGCGCGCCGCGAAGGGCGTCAACGCGGTCAGCCAGCTCCATGGCGTCGTGACGCGGGAGATGTGGGGGCCGATCTGGCCGGGGGTTGCCGACGATGCGCGGCCGGTTCGCGCCATCACCAACGGGATTCACATGCCCACGTGGCTGTCGACCGAGATGTCTCGCCTGTTCGACGAATACCTGCCGGCCGACTGGCGCGATCGACATGACGAACCCGGCGTGTGGAGCGGCGTCCACGATATCCCCGATGAGGCGCTGTGGGCGGCGCGCAATGCGCTTCGTCAGTACTTATTCCAGTTCATCCGCGAGCGCGCGCGCGAACGATGGCGCGAGGAGCAGGTCAACGCCGCTCGCGTCGTCGCCGCCGGCACGCTGCTCGATCCGGGCGCGCTGACGATCGGCTTCGCCCGTCGTTTCACCGGCTACAAGCGGCCGGAGTTGATTTTCCACAACCCCGAGCGTCTGCAGGCGATCTTGAATGCGGCGCGGCGTCCGGTCCAGATCGTCTTCGCGGGGAAGGCGCATCCGGCGGACGAAACCGGCAAGCATCACCTTCAGCAGGTCTACCGCCGGGCCATCGACCCGGCGTTCGGCGGCCGCATCGCGTTCGTGGACGACTACGACCTCCACGTCGCGCATTTCCTCGTGCAGGGCTGCGACGTCTGGCTCAACAACCCGCGCAAACCCCTCGAAGCGAGCGGCACCAGCGGCATGAAGGCGTCTATCAACGGCGTGCCGCATCTGTCGATCGGCGACGGCTGGTGGGCCGAAGGCTACACCGGGCACAACGGCTGGCTGATCGACGCCGGTGACGCGGGGGACGCCGACGCGCAGGACGCCGCTGACGCGGCGCGACTGTACGACCTGCTCGAGAACGAAATCGTGCCGAGCTTCTACGACTGCGACAACGGCATCCCGACGCGCTGGCTGTCGTTCGTGCGGCATGCCATCGTCAGCGTGGCGCCGCGGTTCAGCGCCCGGCGGATGGTCAAGGAATACGTCGAGCACCTCTACGCGCCCGCCCTGCGCGAAGGGGAAACGGTCGGCCGCTGAGCCGATCGCGGCTCGGCCCGAGTGGTACAATCGAGAGATGTCCCGTAAAACCGTCGCACAGGTTCGTTGCGCGCTCTGCAACGCCAAAGACGTCTCCGAGCCGCGCGGCGAGGAGAAATACTGTCGCGATTGCTGGGACAAGAAGATTGCCGTCGAGGAAATCGTCGCGCGCGAGTTCGCGCTCAAGCGCTACATCCGCGCGCACAGCGCGGAGAAATACCTCATCTATCACTCGACGATGAAGCGCCCGTGCGGACAGCTCATCGTGGTGGACGACGGCTACGATCTGTTCCTGACGATGATGCTGTACCCGAGCTTTGCCTGGGACGAGCCCGCCTATCATCTGGAAGGGGATCCCGAGGGCCGGAGTTTCGCCGAGATTCTCGTCGACGTCGTCGCCGCCGAGGTCATCGAGCCGTGGGGCGGCGGCAAGTGGCACATGGAAATCTTCCGTTCCGTGAATCCGGAACCCGAGGATTGGAACGGCGAGATGTAGCGGTCTATACTGCGCCCATCGGCCAGAGCCAGTTGGCCAGCCCCGTGAGCGGTACCGACGCGGCACCAACGCCGGCGCGGGACCCCGGCCACGGCGAGACCACGGCGCCCGGTCACTCCAGGAGGGAGACCCATGACACTCGCTGCACTCACGTCTGCTGCACTCGTCTGCTCGCTGGCGGTCGCGCCGGCCGCCGCCCAGGCCAGCAAGGCCGTCGCATCCAAGGGGGCCTCCACGAAAGATGCGGCACCCGCGGTGGCCGCGCCCCCCTCTCCCGAACTGGTGCGGGCGCGGATGCGACCGCCCGTCAAGGGCACCGCCTACATCGACATCATCAAGGGGTCACCCAAGCGCGTCGGCAACGAACTGCGCAACGTCACCAAAGTGAAGAACACGTCCGCCGCGCCGATCGTCGGCTTGCGGGTCGACGAGTATTTCTACGCGGGCCAGAAGGAGGCGTCGGTGGGCAGCGGCCGCATCCGCACCGCGCTCGCACCCGGCGAAGTCGCGGAGATCACGACGGCCGCGGAATTCAAGCCCGGCATCACCGCCTCGCAGCTGATGTTCTCGCACGCCAACGGCCAGGTGAAGCCGACGGCGGTCAAGAAGTTCACGGAAGAGAAGAAATAAAGAGAGAAGGGGTCGTCGGTCGGGCGCGGTACAATGCGCGCATGATCGACGACCCGCGCTTTCCCACCGGCAAGTTCCAGTTCAATCCAGAAATTACGGCGCAGAGCCGGCACAAGGCAATCGAGTCGATTCGGGCCACGCCGGCGGCGCTGCGCGCCGCGGTTCGCGGGCTCGATGCGACACAACTGGAGACGCCGTATCGCGACGGCGGCTGGTCGGTGCGGCAGGTGGTCCATCACGTCCCCGAGAGCCACATGAACGCGTTCACGCGCTTCAAGCTGGCGCTGACAGAAGACAACCCGACGTTCAAGCCATACAACGAAGACGCGTGGGTCAGACTCGGGGACACGGCGCGGACCCCGGTCGAGACGTCGCTGGCACTGCTCGACGCGCTGCACGCGCGCTGGGTGACGCTGCTCGACGTGATGACGGCGGAGGATTTCATGCGTCCCCTGACACATCCTGACAGTGGCGCGATGACGCTCGATCGCATGCTGCAGCTGTATGCGTGGCACGGGCCGCACCATGTCGCTCACGTCACCGCGCTGCGCGCGCGCAAGGGCTGGTAGAGCGGCGCGAGTCCGGCCGTTACGTCGCGGACAGCCCGGTCGCGGCGGGAGAGATCCTCATCGAAGAGGGCGCTTACCTCCCGAAGCTGCTTCGTGCACCAGGTGCTGCGGGAATGACCCGCGCTCAGCTGCTCAGGCGTTCGGCGTAGTCTCCCGCGATCGGCAGCTTCCAGCGTCCTCCCGACCACGCCTTCCACAAGCACAGCGCCCACGCCATGGCGAGCACAATCCAGATCACGGTGGCGACGCCAACCATCACCGACACCGCGGCGGCCGAGACGAAGATCGCCCCGACGGCGAGGATATAACTCGCGACCACGGCGAGGCCAAGGCCGCCGAGCCCGACGATCGACTGCCAGGCATGGAAGCGCACGTCGTGGTTGGTGGATTCAGCAAGCAGGATCAGCGCGCCGGAAAAGGGGCCGGCGAGATACGCCAGCATCGAGGCCGTGCGTGGTTGCAACCCGGTCGATGATGGCGGCGGCGCGCCGGCGGCGGCGCGGTGACGCCGCGGCGCCGGAGCGGCGAGGTCGCGCGCACGCGCCGGGGACGC
>JANPCT010000900.1:0-7822 GCA_031431095.1 Acidobacteriota bacterium
CAGTGCATCGAGGCCGCCAAAACCGCGAGCTACGGGGCGATCATCAGCCATCGGTCGGGGGAGACCGAGGACACCTTCATCGCCGACCTTGCCGTCGCGACCGGGGTGGGGCAGATCAAGACCGGGTCCGCCAGCCGCACCGACCGCGTCGCGAAATACAACCAGCTGCTCCGCATCGAAGAAGAGCTCGGTTCGGCCGCCAGGTACGCCGGCCGCGGCGCAATCAAGCAGTTGAAATGAGACGCGCGGACGAATCGCCCCATGCATAAAGTCGTTCTCCTTCGCCATGGCCAGTCGACGTGGAACCAGGAAAACCGGTTCACCGGCTGGAAGGACGTCGATCTCTCCGAGCAGGGCGTTGCCGAAGCGCGTGAGGCGGGTCGCCTGCTCAGGGAGGGCGGCTACATGTTCGATCTCGCGTTCACCTCCGTGTTGAAGCGCGCGATCAAGACGCTCGGGATCGCGCTCGACGAGTTGGATCAGCTCTGGGTTCCGGTGACGAAACACTGGCGGCTGAACGAGCGCCATTACGGCGCGCTGCAGGGGTTGAACAAGGCGGAGACCGCCGCCAGGCATGGTGAAGACCAGGTGAAGATCTGGCGCCGCAGCTACGACATCCCCCCTCCGCCGCTTGCGCCCGACGACGAGCGCCACGCGTCGAGGGATTCACGCTACGGGTCGCTGAAGCCCGGTGAGATCCCGGCCTCGGAGTCGCTGAAGGACACGGTCGCGCGGTTCCTGCCGTACTGGCACGAGACGATCGCGCCCACGATCACGAGCGGCAAGCGGGTGTTGATCGCCGCGCATGGCAACAGCCTGCGCGCGCTGGTCAAGTATCTGGACGGGGTGGGCGATCAGGACATCGTCGAACTGAATATCCCCACCGGTATTCCGCTCGTCTACGAACTCGACGACAGGCTCACGCCGATCCGCCACTACTATCTCGGCGATGCCGAAGCCGCCGCGGCGGCCGCGGCCAGGGTCGCCTCGCAGGGGAAGAATAAATAGGCTTCAGGCTTCAGGGCGCTTCACTCCACCTCTTTTTCCTGCGTTTCGTCCGCGGCGATACGCAGCGAGCGCAGGAAGCGCTTGTCGTTGGCGCTGATCTCGAACTGCTTCGTCAGCTGTTTCTGCGGTGGCAGCGCTTTCTGCTGCGGCTGGACGATGCGCGCGAGGGCACCGGGCTGGGTGCGATTGGCGAACCCGATCACCGCCTCGAGCGAGATCTTCATCTCGAATCCCGCGGCGCGCGCGCGCTCGCGGACGGCTTCGACACGGGCATCTTCAGCGACCGCGGCAGCAATGGCGTCGGACAGCTCTCTGGCCATTCGGTTCACGACGTCATCCATTCGGACCTCCTCACCGCCGCCGGAAGTGGTAGACCGGGGGCCGTTACCCAACCGACATCGCCGGTGTGCGGCGGTAGCGATCGGTCGCCAACGTTAATCATATGAAGGGTTTGGAGCGGGGAACGCAGGACCATTGTAAACTCATGGGGCGAACAGTGTCAATCGAGGACCTCCCCGGCGTTTTCCCGTTTACCCGCGGCATCCAGCCGACGATGTACCGGGGCCGGCTGTGGACCATGCGGCAATACGCCGGGTTTGGCACCGCCGCCGAGTCCAATCGCCGCTATCGCTATCTGCTGGCGCAGGGTGTCAGCGGGCTGAGTGTGGCGTTCGACCTTCCCACCCAGATGGGGTACGATTCGGACCATTCTCTCGCCCAGGGAGAAGTCGGCCGGGTCGGCGTGGCGATCGACTCGCTGGCGGATATGGAAGAGCTGTTCGGCGGCATTCCCCTCGAGCAAGTCTCGACCTCGATGACGATCAACTCGACCGCGATCGTCCTGCTGGCGCTCTACATCGCGGTTGGCCGAAAGCAGGGAGTTGATCAGGCCCGTCTTTCCGGCACGATTCAGAACGACATCCTCAAGGAGTACGTGGCGCGCGGCACCTACATCTATCCGCCGCGTGCGTCCCTCCGCATCGTCACCGACATCTTTGCCTACTGCGATCGCGACCTGCCCAACTGGAACACGATCTCGATCAGCGGGTATCACATCCGCGAAGCGGGCTCCACGGCGGTGCAGGAGGTGGCGTTCACCTTCGCCAACGCGATTGCGTACGTGGAGGCGGCCGTGGCGGCAGGGCTCGACGTCAACCGCCTGGGACAGCGGCTGTCGTTCTTCTTCAACGCGCACAACGATTTCCTCGAAGAGATTGCCAAGTATCGCGCCGCCCGGCGGCTGTGGGCCACGATCATGCGGGACCGTTTCGGCGCCACGAACCCGCGCGCGCAGCAGCTCCGCTTTCACACGCAGACCGCCGGCAGCACGCTGACCGCGCAGCAGCCCGACAACAACATCGTGCGCGTCGCCATGCAGGCGCTGGCCGCCGTCATGGGCGGCACGCAGTCGCTGCACTGCAACGGCCGGGACGAGGCGATGGCGCTGCCGACGGAAGAGTCCGCCAGACTGGCGCTGCGGACGCAGCAGGTCATCGCCTGGGAAAGCGGCGTGGCCAACACGGTGGACCCGTTCGGGGGGTCGTATGCAGTGGAAGAGCTGACGGATCGAATCGAGGCGGAGGCCGCCGCCCTGATCGCGCGCATCGACTCGGCCGGCGGCACGCTTGCGTCAATCGAGTCGGCCTTCATCCAGCGCGAAATCCAGGACGCCGCCTACAGGGCGCAGCAGCGCGTCGACTCGGGCGAGAGCGTGGTCGTCGGCGTGAACCGACACACGACGGAGGCACCGGCGCCGATCGATACGCTGCAGATCGACGCCGCGATCGAGGCGCGGCAGATTGAACGGCTGCGATCGGTACGGGCGTCGCGGGATCAAGGCGCATGGCGAAGCGCACTGGACGCCGTCTCCGCGGCCGCCCGCGGGACGGACAACCTGGTACCCGCGGTGCTCGGCGCCGTCGAGGCGCACGCGAGCGTAGGCGAGATCTCCGACGCAATGCGCGCCGTCTTCGGCGAGCACCGGGAGATCGATGTCTGAGCACACCAGCGGCGAGGCGCGAGAACCGCGGGTCGTTGCAGCAACGGCGAATGCCGCGGCGGAATCCCCACGCGCCGTCGAACCGGCGCGGTCGTCCACGCCCCTGCTGTCGGTTGAGCGGCTCACGACCGTATTCGACCTGCGCGCCGGCCCGGCGTCCGCGGTGATCGACGTGAGCTTCCACGTCGATGCCGGGGAGACGCTGTGCCTGGTCGGTGAGTCCGGCAGCGGTAAGTCGGTCACGGCGCTTTCGATCCTGCGCCTGATCCAGCGGCCCGGCCGGATTGCCGGCGGCCGCATCGTCTTCAAAGGCCGGGATCTTCTGACCCTGGACGAGCGGGCCATGCAGAAGATTCGCGGCGCCGAGATCGGACTGGTGTTCCAGGAGCCGATGACGGCGCTGAACCCGGTGTTCACGATCGGCAATCAGATCGAAGAGACGCTGATGGTGCACGGCATCGCGCGCGGGCGCGCAGCGAAAGACCGCGCGGTCGAGCTCCTGGAATCGGTCAGCATGCCCGAGCCGCAGCGCCGCGTTCGCGACTATCCGCACCAGCTCTCGGGCGGCCTGCGGCAGCGCGCCCTCATCGCCCTCGCGCTCGCCTGCGGTCCGACGCTGTTGATCGCCGACGAGCCCACCACCGCGCTCGACGTCACCATTCAGGCTCAGATTCTCGACCTGCTGCGCGACTTGCAGCAGCGCCTCGGGCTGGCCCTGCTCCTCATCACCCACGACCTCGGCGTCGTCGCGGGGATGGGCGATCGTGTCGCCGTGATGTATGCGGGGCGGATCGTCGAGGAGTCGCCGGTCCGGGAACTGTTTCGCGATCCGCGCCATCCCTATACACGCGGGCTCCTCGCTTCGATCCCGGGCGGCGCGCCCGGAACGAAGCTGCAGGCCATCCAGGGGACCGTCCCGCCGCTCGGCCAGCTGCCGCCCGGATGCGCCTTCGCGCCTCGCTGCCCGCAACGCTTCGAGCCGTGCGATACGGCGCCGCCTGGCGTAACGGTGATTGGGGATGGCGGATCGTCCCGTCCCGGGTCACGCCGTGGCACCCGCTGCTACCTCTACTCCCCGGCCATCGATCCCGACGTGCTCCCCGAGGTGACGCGGTGATGGCTCCGACCGCCGGCATGGCCATCGAGCGGAAGGTGCCCTGATGCCGCTCCTTGAAGTACGGAACCTGTCCAAAGAGTTCTCGCGCAAGAAGGGACTGTTCGGCGCGCGGACGGTGGTGCGCGCGGTTGACCAGGTGACGTTCTCGATCGAGAAGGGCGAGACGTTCGGCCTGGTCGGCGAGTCGGGCAGCGGCAAGACGACGACCGGACGCTGCATCCTGCGGCTCATCGAGCCGAGCGGCGGCGAAGTGCTGTTCGACGGCCGGGACGTGCTGGCCCTGTCGCGCGGCGATCTCCGCCGGGCGCGACGCGACATGCAGATCGTGTTTCAGGATCCGTACTCGTCGCTCAACCCGCGCATGCGCGTCGCCGACATCGTCGAAGAGCCGCTGATCATTCACCGGCTCGGAGGCCGGGAAGAGCGCCGCGCGCGCGTGCGGGAGCTGTTCGCGCTGGTCGGGCTCAACCCCGATCATCTCTCACGCTACCCCCACGAGTTCAGCGGCGGACAGCGGCAGCGCATCGGGCTGGCGCGCGCGCTGGCGTTGAACCCGTCGCTCATCATCGCCGACGAGCCGGTGTCGGCGCTCGACGTCTCGGTGCAGGCGCAGGTCGTGAATCTGCTGATGGAGTTGCAGCAGCGATTGCAGCTGACCTACCTGTTCATCGCGCACGATCTCCGCCTGGTCGAGCACATCTGCAGCAGGGTCGCGGTGATGTATCTGGGACGGATCGTCGAGATGGGCGAGACGGCGAAGCTGTTCGCGTCGCCGCAGCATCCGTATACGAGGGCGCTGCTCTCGGCAATTCCGGTCGCCGATCCCGATGCGCCGAGGACGCGGCTCATCCTCGACCCGGAATCGTTCCAGCGACGAGCACCGCTGCGGCAAATCGCGCCCGGACACCTGGCGGCGATCTAGGCTTTTTAGCCTCTGGGCTCTGGGCTTTAGGCCTCAGGCGGCCTGTCGGGTGTCCTTCTCGACCTGGCCGTCGCGAACGTTAATGACGCGTTCCGCGTGCGCGGCGATGTCGGCCTCGTGCGTGACGAGGATGATGGTGTTGCCGCCTTCGTGGAGGCGCTTGAACACCGCCATGATTTCCTCGCCGGTTTTCGAGTCGAGGTTCCCGGTCGGTTCGTCGGCGAGCAGGATGGAAGGATTGTTGACGAGCGCGCGGGCGATGGCGACGCGCTGGCGCTGACCGCCCGACAGCTCGTTGGGCCGGTGCGTCGAACGTGACGTGAGCTCGACCTTCTCGAGCGCCTGCATCGCGCGCACCTGGCGGTCCTTGGCCGACACGCCGGCGTAGACGAGCGGCAGCTCCACGTTGTGCAGCGCAGTGGCGCGCGGCAGCAGATTGAACGTCTGGAAGACGAATCCAATCTCTTCGTTGCGGATGCGGGCGAGATCGTCGTCGTTCATCGCGGCGACTTCCTTGCCGTTCAGGAGATAGCTGCCCTTGGACGGGGTATCGAGACAGCCGATCAGATTCATCAGCGTCGACTTGCCGGATCCTGACGGCCCCATGATGGCGACGTATTCCCCTCTCTCGATGTTGATCGAGAGACCGCGCAGGGCATGGATCTCTTCGTCGCCCATCACGTAAGTCTTCCAGAGATCGTGCGTCGTGATCATTCCCATATCAGGTGTCTCTACGCGACGGGGCGCTGGCGGTTCCGTCTCAGCGCTTCTCTTCCTTGAGGCGCTGCACGAGGGACCGGACCAGCACCGGAGTATCCGGGGGAAACAGGGCTTCCCAGTCTCTCACATCAACGGGAACGAGCACAGGCGCGGCAGTGCGGCTCTTGCGGCGCTGCTCGCTGATGGCCGCCGCCAGGTCCCTGGACGGTGCCAGCGCGGGTCCCGCCAGCAGGACGCACAGGGTGGCGTCGGCGGTCCTGGCCCTGATCGCCTGGGGCCATACCGCGGCGACGGCGGTCGCGTCCACGACAGGAACAAACCGGACGAGCAGCCGCACGGTGTCCTCGGCTTTCTTGAACAACCCGCGCCGCGGCCGGGATGTGGCCGCGAGATCGAATCCGGCCGCCCCCCCCGGGTCGGATTCTCCAATCACCTCGGCCATCGCCGCCCTCAATCGCGCCAGGCTGGCCTTCTTGACGAAATCCACGCCGGCCTGCGACGACGGACGCGCCGACGCCGCGGGTTCAGCTGGTGCGGAAGAGGACGCCTCCGCTGATGCCGGCCCGGGCGATGACGCGGCCGTTGCAGACCGGGATGATTGTGGGCCGGCGGTGGGCGCCGCAGGCGACCGGGCGGCGCCCCCGAGAAGCTCCTCGTCGTAGCGATCGCGCAGCGCCGGGTCCATGAGGATCCGGTACGCCTCGGTGAGATCGGCGGCAACGCGCGACGCCATCTCCTGAAATTCCGCGCCCAGATGCTGAACCTTGTCCGGGTGGTAGCGCGCGATCTCGCGGCGAAACGCCTTCTTGATCTCGTCGCCGGGGGCGTCCGCGGGAAGCGAGAGCAAGGTGTAGAAGTTCTTCACCGATTGTTCTGGCTCTTGAATTCGGCGACGTTGGAGGCCGGCAGCTCCGGGGCGCGCTTCCGATCGCGCAATTCCTTCCTCGTCGGCTTGGCCGCGGTGCTCGTCGTGCAGTACGGACAGAACTGCCATTCCGCCTGGAGCGAACGGCCGCATTTCGGGCATCCGGCGTTCAGCCGATGGCCGCAGTGCGGGCAGGCCATGAAATCGACGCCCACGGCGGCGTGGCACCCGGGGCACAACGTGCGGACTTCCTTCACTTCCGTGACCACGCGGAAGAGTTCCTCGGCGCTCGTGGCGCCCGACTTGACCTTCGACAGCGCATCCTCGCCAAGCGTGATCATCCCCGCCGCAATGGCGGCTTCGCGGATCATGTCCTCCCCCGCACGCTGCGCCACGAGCCGGCGAACCTTGTCGTTGATCCGCATCACCTCGTAGATGCCCATGCGCCCGCGGTAGCCGGTGTGGTTGCACTCCTCGCAGCCGACCGCGCGATAGAACGCGAAATGGGCGGCGTCGCCTTCCGTCATGTTCAGGGAGCGCAGCGTGTCGGCCTCGGGCGTGTACTGCCGGCGGCACGACTGGCACAGCCGGCGCACCAGACGCTGTGCGACGACGCCGATCAGCGCCGAGGCGATGACGTAGGGTTCGAGGCCCATGTCCATCAGCCGCATCACCGTGGAGGGCGCGTCGTCGGTATGGAGGGTGGAGAGGACGAGATGCCCGGTCTGCGAGGCCTGCATGGCGATCTTGGCGGTCTCGTGATCGCGAATCTCGCCGACGAGGATGACGTCAGGGTCCTGGCGGAGGATCGCGCGGAGCGCGCTGGCGAACGTGAGCTTGGCTTTTTCGTTGACCTGTGTCTGGTTGATCCCGGGAATCTGGTACTCGATCGGATCTTCGATCGTGATGATGTTGGTGCGGCCGGACTTGATCGACGTGATGGCGGAGCTGAGCGTCGTCGATTTGCCGCTGCCCGTCGGGCCGACGACGAGGATCATGCCGTGCTGGTGCTTCAGGAAGTAGCGCAGCTCCTCCATCGCGGCCGCCGAGAAGCCGAGCTCCTCGAGCGGCGGCGCGCCCTTCCGGGAATCGAGCACGCGCATGACGATCTTCTCGCCGAACATCGTGCGCAGCGTGGACACGCGGAAGTCGACTTCACTGCCGTCGTCCCTGGCGATGCGGAGTCGGCCG
>JANPCT010000901.1:0-7163 GCA_031431095.1 Acidobacteriota bacterium
TCGCCGGGGACGAGCAGCACGCTGCGCTCGGTTCGCAGCCGGTCCGTGAGCTCGGACGAACGGAACGGGTGCGTGTGCCGCACGAACGCGATCGCGCCCGCTTCGGGCGGGATGTGACTGAGCCCCTCCTGATGCTCGATCCACCGGCGGACGAGCGGGTAGTTGGCGCGGATGATCCCGCGGGTGCGCGCCAGGAGAGTCGCGCGCCTGGCCGGCTCCAGCGCAATACGCGCGAGCCGATCGTTGATGCCGCCCGGCGCAATCGTGGTGTAGTCGTGGATCGACCACAGGTCGGCGACGAGCGGGGCAGGCGCCACGGCCCAGCCGATACGGAGGCCCGGCAGCCCGTACGCCTTGGACAGGCCGCTCGTCACGATCGCGCGCTCGTAGCGGCCCCACACCGTCGGCGTGTCGTCCGCCTCGCGCTCCGCGCCGCGATAGATCTCGTCGTCCACGACCCAGGCGCCCACCGTGCCGGCGATCCGGCACACTTCGTCGAGCGTCACCGCATCGAGCCGCGCACCCGTCGGATTGTTTGGATTGCAGAGCAGAATCGCGCGCGTCCTCGGCGTGACCAGCTCCCTCAGTTCGTCGAGATCCGGCGCCCAGCGTGCCGCTGCTGCATCACGGTTGGCTGCGTCGGCGTGCCGCCCATCCGACAGCGCCGGCGCGCGCAGGGGCCATGGCCGGACGGTCGCGCCCAGTGCGCGCGCGAGCCCGGCAGCCTGCATGTAATTGGGAGTCATGAAGACGATCTCGTCCCCTGGCTCGACCAGACGCATCAGGACGACGCAGTTCGCCTCCGAGCCGCCGTTGGTGACCTGGACATGGTCCGGCGTCGCTCCGGGGTACATCGCCGCGATGGCGTCGCGTAATTCCACGGTGCCGTTGGTCTGGGGATAGCCCAGTTCCTGCGTCATCAGCGCGTCGTGCAGCGCCGGGCCGTCGACCAGTTCCGATACGCGCAGTGGATGCACGCCGCTCTCCGACACATTCCACGCGACGCGGTTCTCCCACATCGACTGGAAGCGTTCGAGCGCGAAGGTTTCGAGCCTCATGCGCCGAAAGTGTATCCTTTTGATGCCTGCATGGCATCCGACCTCTCTCCGGAGCTCGTGCTCATACCGGCCGGCGAATTCCTCATGGGATCCGAGGATGCCGAAGAGGACGAACGTCCGCTACATCGCGTTCACGTCGACGATTTCCTTCTCAGCGTGCAGCCGGTCACCAACGCAGACTATTCGCGGTTCACGCGCGACACGGGGCATCGATCCCCGGCCATCTATGAACTGCCGCTCGTCGTCAAGGCGGGCGGCGTCGAGCGTGAGCGGGCGTTCCGCCAGGTCGGCGCGCCATACGTCTGGGAGGACGGCCATCCGTCCATTGATCGCGCCGATCACCCGGTGACGCTGGTGCGCTATGACGACGCCGTGGCGTACTGCGCGTGGTTGTCGGCCGCGACCGGCAGAGCGTTCCGTCTGCCGACTGAAGCAGAGTGGGAGAAGGCTGCTCGAGGGGGAGCGGAGTCCAAACGGTATCCGTGGGGGGACCGCCTCGACGGCAACATGGCGAACTTCCTGGTCGATCCGGCGCTGAAGCCGACGCACGGGACGACGCCTTGTCGGGCATACCCCCCGAACGGCCACGGACTGTTCGACATGGCGGGCAACGTCTGGGAGTGGGTTCACGACTGGCACGACGCGCGCTATTACGACACCGAGGGCGCGCGCAATCCCACCGGCCCTCCCGTCGGCCACCTGCGGCTCGTGCGCGGCGGCAGCTGGCTCGTCGCGGATGTGCGCATGCTGTCGTGCAGCCACCGTCACAAGGTGCCGCCCGACACGTATTCCTACGGCATCGGCTTCAGGGTTGCTTGTTCGCTATAGCGGCGCGACGGCGCACACTCGCGGAAACGGAGATGTCATGACATTGCGACTCGTCACGATTGCGTTGCTGCTGGGCTCGGTGCTGCCGGTTGCCGCCCAGTCGGCCGCGCCGCCCGGGCCGGCGGTGATCGTCACCACCGGAGACGCTGTGGTGAAGCAGGCCCCGGATCGCGCCTGGGTGACCGTCGGTGCAGAAACGCGCGGCAAGTCCCCGCAGGAGACGCAGCGCCTCAACACCACGGTGATGGCCGCCGTCATTCAGCGCATCAAGGAGGCCGGCATCGCGGCCGAGGCGATCCAGACCGCGACCTACAGCCTGCAGCCCGAATTCGACTACGTCAACGGCAAGCAGTCGCTGCGCGGCTATGTGGCCCGTAACCAGGTCGTGGTGCGCGTCGACGATCTGCCGAAGTCGGGCGACGTCATCGCCGCCGTTGTCGGCACCGGCGCGACCTCGGTCAGCGGCGTGCGCTTCGATCTCAAGGAACGCGCCAAGATCGAGCGTCAGGCGCTGACGCTGGCAGTTCGCGACGCGCGCGCCCGCGCCGATGCCATTGCCGCCGGCGCCGGCGTGCAGATCGATCGCGTGATGCGCATCGAAGAAATGCGCGACAACGACGTCGTCCAGCCCACCGCCATGCGGATGGGAGCGGTGGCGGAGATGGTGACGGTGGCCGCGCCGATCGAGGCTGGGGAAATCGAGATCCGTTCGCGTGTGACGCTGACCGCGGCGATCAAGTAGCCGCCGGCACGGCCGCAGCACTAGCTCCGGACTTTTTCTCCGACCGTCTCTACGGGGTCGTCGAACAACCCCGTCAGCTGCGGCGCCCCCAGCGGACGCGGGATCTGGTCGATCGTTTCCAGGTCCGGCAGCTCCTCGGCGGCGGTAATCCCCTTGTCTTTCAGGCGTCTCGCGGTGACCAGCACGCGGGTCTCGAGCGTGCCGACGGCGCCGTTGTACGCGCTCACTGCCTTTGCCAGGCTCTTGCCGACGTTCTCGAAATGCTCCGCGAGCTTGGCAATGCGATCGTAGAGGTGGCGGCCGAGCTCGCTGATCTCCATCGCGTTGCGCGCGATCTTTTCCTGCTGCCAGCCGTAGGCGATCGCGCGCAGCAGCGCGATCAGCGTGAGGGGGCTGGCCAGCATCACCCCCTTCGTCATGCTGAATTCGAGCAGCGCCGGGTCGTGCTGCAGCGCCGCGCTCAGCAGCGCCTCGCCGGGCACGAACATGACGACGATGTCGGGCGCCGGCTGGAAGTGCGCCCAGTAGCCCTTGTTCGCGAGGCGGACGACGTGATCCTTGACCTGGCGCGCGTGGTCCTTGAGTTTCGCGTCGCGCGCGAAATCGTCCTCGCACTCGATCGAGTCGAGAAACGCGCTGAGCGCCACCTTGGCATCGACCACGACGTTCTTGCCGCCGGGCAGGGTGATGATGACGTCCGGCGTCAAGCGTCCGCCTTCGCCGTGGACGCTTTCCTTGATCTCGAAATGACTGCCTTCGAGCATCCCGGCGGCTTCGAGCACGCGGCGCAGCTGAAGCTCGCCCCATTGCCCGCGGACGTTCGGTGAACGCAGCGCCCGGGCGAGCTTGCCGGTTTCCGACTGGAGGGCGAGCTGCGCGTGGGTCAGCGAGCGCAGTTGTTCGGCGAGGACGCCATGCGACGTGGCGCGGTCGCGGTCGACCTCGTTCAACTTGGCGTCGACTTTGGTCAACGACTCGCGCAGCGGCTGCACCAGATCGGCGATGGCTCTCTGCCGCCCTTCGAGGTCGCCTGAAGCCGCGCTGTGAAACTCAGCGAGCTTCTCTCGCGCCAGATCCAGGAAACGCGTGTTGTTCTGCGCCATCAGATCGGCGGAGACGGCGGCAAACGTGTCCTTGAGCGATTCGCGCGCCTGCTGGAGCACGGCAAGCTTCTCCGCGGCGCCACGACGCTCCGCTTCGAGCGACGCCCGCAGCCCCGCTTCGGACTGTTGGGAGCCCGCCAGCTCGGCGCGCGCCGCCGACAACGCTGCGCCGGACGCGTCGAGTGACTGCTTCAGGTCGCGTGCCCGGCGCTCCGCCGCCACCGTCCATGCGGCTGCCGCCGCCGCAACGGCCCCAAGGACGGCGAGAAGAATCAGCGAGAGGGACACCTGCGCGAAGTTTAGGCGAAAGGTGCGACAAGCTCAAGGCCGGGCGCGCCGGCTTTATGATCGATCCGTGTCAGAACTCACGGTCCGCGAGCGCGAGCGCTACAGCCGCCACCTGCTGCTGCCGGAAGTCGGGCAGGACGGACAGCGGCGTCTCAAGGCGGCGCGTGTGCTTTGCGTCGGCGCCGGTGGTCTCGGATCGCCGGCGGCGCTCTATCTCGCCGCGGCCGGCGTGGGCACGCTCGGCATCGTCGACTTCGACGTCGTCGATTTCAGCAACCTGCAGCGGCAGATCATTCACGGCACCGCCGACGTCGGACAGCCGAAGATCCGGTCGGCGCAGGCCCGTATCGAGGCGCTCAATCCCGAGGTCCGCGTCGAGACGTTCGACACGCCTTTCTCCGCGGGTAATGCGCAGGCCCTCGTCGAGGCTTTCGACGTCATCGTCGATGGCACCGACAACTTCCCGGCGCGCTACCTGGTGAACGACGCCTGCGTGCTCTACGGGCGCCCTAATGCGTGGGGAAGCATCTTCAGGTTCGAGGGTCAGGCGTCGGTGTTCGCCGCGCCGGGGGGCCCTTGCTATCGCTGTCTGCACCCGCAGCCGCCGGCCGCCGGGCTCGTGCCCAGTTGCGCGGAAGCCGGCGTCCTGGGGGTGGTACCGGGAATCATCGGTACGATCCAGGCGACCGAAGCCCTGAAGTTGATCCTCGGCATTGGCCAGCCGCTGATCGGCCGGTTCGTCGTGTATGACGCATTGAAGATGCGCTTTCGAGAGTTGAAGCTGCCGAAGGATCCCGACTGCCCGGTCTGCGGTACGCGGCCGACCATCACCTCTCTCCAGGAGACAGCCGCTGCGTGCGAGCCGGTTTCTGCAGTCCCGATTCCGCAGATGTCGGTGGGCGAGTTGAAGACACGGCTCGATGCCGGGCACCCACTGCTGATCCTGGATGTGCGGGAGCCCTCCGAAGCGTCGATTTGCCGGCTGTCGAACTCGCGGCTGATTCCCCTGGGAGAGCTGTCCGGTCGTCTTGACGAGCTCGATCGCAGAGGGGAGATCGTCGTCCACTGCAAGTCGGGAGTGCGGAGCGCTCGCGCGGCCTGGATGCTGCGCGAACACGGCTTCACCAGAGTGTCGAATCTCGCCGGCGGTATCCTGAGCTGGATCAACGAGATAGACCCGTCTCTGCCGCGTTACTAACTTCTTGATCCGCCGGGTCCTTCGGCGGTAATATAGGACTCTTCTGGTCGTAGATACGGCCAGCAGACAGATCATGCTCCAAATCAGTGACAACGCCGGAAAACTCATCAGGAAGATGACCGCGAAAAACGGCATCCCCGAGGGAGGACTCCGCATCGCCATCAAGGCGGGCGGATGCTCCGGCCTGAGCTACACGTTTGCCTGGGAACCGTCACCTCGCGGCGGCGACCACACGTTCGACGGTCCCGACGGCGCCCGTGTCTTCGTCGATCCCAAGAGCTTCAAGTTCCTCGACGGCACCACGCTCGACTACGACACCAGTCTCGTCAGCAAGGGATTCATTTTCAACAACCCCAACGCCAAGAGCAGTTGCGGGTGCGGAACCAGTTTCAGTGTTTAGTTCAAATTGACCCGCTAGGGATTCCCTTCGAAGGCCTTCGATACCTTCGACTCCTTCGAGTGAAAGCACCAAGAACGGGAATCGGTAACTGACTTTATGACCACAGCCACAGAGACCATCGAGCAACTCGCCAATCGCGAGTACAAGTACGGCTTCGTCACCGACGTCGAGAGCGAGTCCATACCGAAGGGGCTCAGTGAAGACGTCGTCCGGCTCATCTCGCAGAAGAAGAACGAGCCGGAGTGGCTGCTGGAATGGCGCCTCAAGGCGTATCGCTTGTGGCTGACGATGAAGGAGCCGACCTGGCAGAACGTCAAGTACGACCCGATCAACTACCAGGACATCATTTACTACTCGGCGCCCAAGAAGAAAAAGGTCCTGAACAGCCTCGACGAAGTCGATCCCGAAGTGCGGGCGACGTTCGACAAGCTCGGCATTCCGATCCACGAGCAGAAGATTTTCGCCGGGGTCGCGGTCGACGCCGTGTTCGACAGCGTCTCGGTCGCGACCACCTTCCGCGACAAGCTCGCGAGCATGGGGATCATCTTCATGTCCTTCTCCGAGGCGGTGCACAACCACCCGGAGCTGGTGAAGAAGTACCTCGGCTCGGTCGTGCCGCACACCGACAATTTTTTCGCGGCGCTCAACTCCGCGGTCTTCAGCGACGGCTCCTTCGTCTACATCCCCAAGGGCGTGCGTTGTCCGATGGAGCTGTCGACGTATTTCCGGATCAACGCCAAGGACACGGGCAGTTCGAGCGCACGCTGATCATCGCCGACGAGGGCGCCTACGTGAGCTATCTCGAAGGCTGCACCGCGCCGATGCGCGACGAGAACCAGCTCCATGCCGCCGTCGTCGAGCTGGTGGCGCACGACGATGCGACGATCAAGTACTCGACGATTCAGAACTGGTACCCCGGCGACAAGGAAGGCAAGGGGGGCATCTACAACTTCGTCACCAAGCGCGGGCTGGCGCAGGGCCGCCGGTCCAAGATCACGTGGACGCAGGTTGAAACCGGTTCGGCGATCACCTGGAAGTACCCCGGCTGCATCCTCCAGGGAGACGGCTCGATCGGGGAGTTCTATTCCGTCGCGACCACGAACAACTGGCAGCAGGCCGACACCGGCACGAAGATGGTGCATATCGGCAAGAACACCCGCAGCACGATCGTGTCGAAGGGCATCTCGGCGGGCCACGGCCAGAACACGTATCGCGGTCTCGTGCGCATCAACAAGAATGCCTCCGGCGCGCGCAACTACTCGCAGTGCGACTCGCTGCTCATCGGCGACAAGTGCGGCGCGCATACGTTCCCGTATCTCGAGATTCGCAACACGTCGGCGAAGGTGGAGCACGAGGCGTCCACCTCGAAGATCGGCGAGGACCAGCTCTTCTACTGCCGGCAGCGCGGCATCTCGAGCGAGAACGCCGTCAACATGCTCGTCAACGGCTTCTGCAAGAAGGTCTTCAACGAGCTCCCGATGGAGTTCGCCGTGGAGGCCCAGCGGCTCCTGAGCGTGAGCCTCGAGGGATCGGTCGGTTGAGCGGC
>JANPCT010000902.1:0-5771 GCA_031431095.1 Acidobacteriota bacterium
GAGGCGCTCACCGCCGAGGGTGCTGTGGTCGCGCCGATCGGAGGGTGGTTGTGACCTGGTGGCGCGAGGGTGGTCCGGACGCCCGCCGCGCACTCGTCGCCGGCATGTTCGCGTGGATGCTCGATGCATTCGACGTGATGCTCTTCGCGCTCGTCCTCCCGGCGGTGCGCGCGGATCTCGGACTCACGACGGCGCAAGGGGGGTTTCTGGGTTCGGTGATGCTCGTGGCCGCCGCGGGCGGAGGAGTGGCCTTCGGCCGCGCCGCGGATCGGTTCGGGCGGACGCGCGCGCTGATGGCGAGCGTCGTGCTGTATTCCGTCTTCACCTTCGCCTGCGGGTTCGCGCAGACGCTCGGGCAGTTCGTCGTGCTGCGCATTTTTCTCGGCATCGGCATGGGCGGGGTCTGGAGCAGCGGGGCGGCGCTCGTCTCCGAGTCGTGGCCGGCGCAGCACCGGGGCAAGGCGCTCGGGATCATGCAGAGCGGATGGGCGATCGGATATGCGGCGGCGGTCCTCGTCAGCGGGTTCGTGCAGCCTCGTTACGGATGGCGCGCGGTGTTCTTCATCGGCATCCTGCCGGCGCTGTTCACGCTGTGGATCCAGCGGCGCGTCAAGGAGCCCGCGATCTGGACCGCCTCCTCCCGCGCCGGGACGCCGTCGCCCGGCCTTGCCGCGCTCTTCAAGAGCGGAATCGGCGGTCTCACGGTCGTGCTGACCCTGATGAACACCTGCACGCTGTTCGCGTGGTGGGGTTTCAATTTGTGGCTGCCGAGCTACCTGAAATCGACCGCCTCACAAGGCGGCGCCGGGCTGACTGACGCGGCGGCGACCACCTACCTGTTCGTGATGCAGGCGGGGATGTGGTGCGGCTACGTGACGTTCGGCTTCTTCAGCGACCGCTTTGGACGGAAGCGCACTTACGTCACCTACCTTCTCAGCGCGGCGGTCCTCATCGCTGTCTATGTGTCGGTGCGCAACCCCGCCGCTCTGCTCGTGCTCGGTCCGGTGGTGGCGTTCGCCGCGACCGGCTACTTCAGCGGCTTCGGCGCGGTGACCGCCGAGATTTATCCCACGTCGGTGCGCGCGACGGCACAAGGCTTTACCTACAACATCGGCCGGCTGGTCAGCGCCGTGGCACCGTTCTACGTCGGCACGCTCGCGGAAGTGTACGGACTTGGGACCGCGCTGCTGATCTGCTCGGCCGCCTTTGTCATGGCCGCGGTGTTCTGGATCTGGATCCCGGAAACACGGGGGCGCGCGCTGACGTGACGTCCCAACGGTCTCGTGTCTCGATCAGGAGTCAGTCATGTTGCGCAAGTCGCTGTTGCCGATCGCCCTGCTTTCACTGGCCGCTCCCGCCGCCGCGCAAGCCCGCGCCGACGACGCCTACGCGCGATATGAATTGCTGGCGCCGGCGAGCGGAAGCTTCCGCGTGGTGCTGGACGTGACGGTGAGCCAGGCCGGCGCGACGTCCTACGTCGAACCGCTGCCGGCAGGGGCGGCCGCGACGGACGTTACGGCCATCGAGGTGATGACCGGGACGGCACTCGTGGTCAGGCGGCGGCCGGGGGCAATCGAAGTGCGGCTGTCGCGACCGGTAGCCGAAGGCGCCGAGACGCGCATCCGGCTATCCGCCACCTACAAGGCGGCCGGCCAGTACTCGCGCCACGGCGACGCAGTCGAATTCCGACGGACGATCGCGGCACCGCGTAATGCCATCGTGCTGCCGGCGTCCTACGAACTCACAGCGGCGAACCTCCCCGTCCAGGTCATCGAAGAAGCCGACGGCCGGATTGCCGTCAGCTTCATGAACCTGTCTCCCGCGGCTATGCCCGTCGCGATCAGGGCGCGAGAGGTGAAGCCGCGTCCGGCCGCGGAGACGGCCGCGCCTGGAGCCGCGCCGCTACCTCCAGCCGCTGAAGCGCCCGCGCGCGACCAGCCGCTGAACCAGATTCGCGTCAGCGAGCGCGCGCTGCAGGATCGCGAGATCGTTTACTTCCTCAAGCAGCCAGAGACGCACGCCTTCTCGCTGTATCACGACTACACGGCATCACGCGAAGGGGAGCATCAATACGTCAACGTCGTCAGGGCGGGAAGCCGCGTGTCGGATCCATCGGCGAAGATTCTCGACACTGGCGAGGTCCTGAAAACGCGCACGCTGACCGGAGCGGACGTGGTGCGCGAGAAGATCGACATCCCCGATCGTGTGCAGCCGGAGACCGAACTGGTGCTGATTCCGTTCGGCCCTGTGCGGAAGGGGCAGTCGCTGCGGCTGCGCATTTCAGAGACCTATGCCGATCCCGCGCGCTACGACCTGGTCGACGGGCAGTTGATGTGGCATCGCAGCTTCGGCCGTCCACGCAACGACATGGTGCTGCCGGAGGGCTGGTATCTGACGACGAGTTCGATCCCGGCCGTGGTCAGCGCGGAGCCCGATGGGCGGATTCGGCTCTCGTTCTGGAATCCCCGGCCCGACAGCGTCGATGTGTTCGTGAAAGCGCGGCGGCGTTGAGATTCATGAGCATTCACGGCCAGGAGTCGCTGCTCACGGGTCAGCATGCCGCCAGTATAGACCGCTGAATTGGGATAAACTGTTTCTGCGTCCCCGCCTGTTCAGGAGTTCCAGCATGTTCTTACGACTCGTCACGATTGCGGCGCTGCTGCTCGCCCCGGCGTATGCGCAGGCGCCCGCACCCGCGCCCGCGAAGCCGGTCACCGCCACCGCGCTGCCCGACGCGCGCGAGCTCATCAACCGCCACATCAAAGCCATCGGCGGCCGCGACGTCATCCTCTCCCACAGCTCGATGCACGGGACGGGGTCGCTGTCCGTGCCCGCTTCCGGGATGACGGGCGAGATGGAGATTTTTACGGCGGCCAGGCCTGACCGCCAGTACGTCAAGACGTTCGTAAAGGACATCGGGGAGATCTCCGAAGGGTTCGACGGATCGCACGCGTGGTCGGTGACGCCGATGACCGGCCCCATGCTCAAGGTGGGCAAGGACCTGCAGCAGGCGAAGCTCGACGCCGACTTCTACAGCGATCTGCGTGACCCGAAGAACTATCCCGAGGTCAAGACCGTGGAGAAGGTGACCTTCGACGGCCGCGACTGTTACAAGGTCAGCCTCAAGCGCATCGATGGCGTCGAGGACGTCGACTACTACGACGCCGCCACCGGCCTTCGCGCCGGCAGCGTTCACACCCGCGAGACCGTCATGGGGACGATGACCGTGTCCACCGTCGAGACCGCCTACAAGAAATTCGGCGACATGACCGTCGCGACTTCGCTGATTCAGCAGGTGATGGGTGTCGAACAGCGAATCACGCTGCTCACGCTCGATTTCGACAAGGTGCCCGCGTCTGCGCTCGAGCCTCCCGCGGCGGTCAAGGCGCTGATCAAGTGAACCCCCGGTGAGATTGCGCCGCCTCGCGTGGTCTGCCGTCATCCTGGCGATCCTGTTCGGGTCGCGTACGGCTTCGACCGAAACGTTCAAAGCGGGGGAAACGTTCGACGCCGTCTGGAAGATCGTCAAGGACGGCCATTTCGATCCCGCATTCGACGTGGCGAAGTGGGATCGCCTCGGTGCCGAGCTGCGGCCCAAGGCACTGGAAGCCCGCACGTCCGGGGAATTTCGCGCGGTGCTGGCCGACATGCTCGGCCGTCTCGGACTCTCGCACTTCGCCGTCATTCCCTCGACACCTGATGCGCCCGGCGACAATGCCGACCTCACCGGACAGCCCGGGTTCGAAGTACGCCTGATCGATCGTCAGCTCGTCGTGTCCTCCGTTGACCCCGACGGTGGAGCCGCGGCCGCGGGCATTCATGCCGGGTGGATCGTCCAGGCGATCGGCGGCGTGCCGGTGTCGGCGACGCTGGCGCCGATCGCCGAAGGAACGCCGGCGCGGCTCGCGCAGTTGCAGGCGTGGCGGCTGGTGATGCCACGCCTCCGCGGCGCCTCGAGCAAGACCGCCGATGTGACCTTCATCGACGGCGACGGCGCTCCAGTCACGAAAAATGTCGGCCGCCGCCAGGAGGTCGGACAACCAGTCACCGTCGGCAGCCTTCCGACGATGTACGTACGCGTGGCGTCCTCTCTCAAGCCGACGCCCGGAGGCGGCAGCGCCGGGGTGATTGGCTTCAATGTCTGGATGACGGCCGTCGATCCCGAGTTCCAGAAAGCGATGGATCGTTTCCGCTCGGCGGATGGCATCGTCATCGACCTTCGCGGCAATCCGGGCGGGCTCGCGGCGATGATCATGGGCCTCGCGGGTCACTTCCTGAACGAGCGGGCCACGCTCGGCGTGATGAAGACGCGCGACTCGGAGATGAGGTTTCCGGCCAATCCGCGCCTCGTCAACGGGGCCGGCGACCGCGTTGAGCCATACAAAGGACCGCTGGCGATTCTCGTCGACGGGATGACCGGCAGCGCCTCCGAATGTTTCTCCGGCGGGCTGCAGTCGCTGGGCCGCGCCCGCGTATTCGGAGAGACCTCGATGGGACAGGCGTTGCCGGCGCTGTTCGACCGACTGCCGAACGGCGACGTCCTGATTCACGCGTGGGGAGACTTCGTCACCGGCACCGGTGTGCGCATCGAAGGGCGGGGAGTCATCCCGGACGAACCGGTGGCGCTCGACCGCTCCGCGCTCCTCGCCGGACGCGACGCCACCCTCGAGGGCGCCCTCGCATGGATCGATCGAATGCGGAAAGAAACACGTAACCCCAAGTAGAGCTGCAGGTTACGGATCGTACTGTTGCGCTTGACAGCGTGTGTCTGCTAAAATGTCCTGCACCTGCATCACGCGTTCTAGCCCAAGCCCAACTCAGGACAATTTTTCGGGGGAGTAACATGGAGCAGCGCCCGCTGCGTCTCGGCGACATTCTGGACGATTACTGCACCCGCGAGCGGCGCGTGACCAACCACGCGATCGTCGCCCTCGTAGAGCAGGATGTGAAGCAGACCCGCTGCACGACGTGCGATGCCGAGCATGTGTACAAGGGCGGCAAGGCGCCGCGACGCAAGAAGTCCGACGCCACCGGTGCGCTCTACAAGGAAGTCCTTGCCGGCATCACCGACCAGGACGCGCCCCCAGCCGCAGGCCTGAGCGCCCCGGAGCCGGATCACGTGGTCGAACCGATGGAGCGTCCTGAAATTGCCCCGGTGGCCCTCGCCGCTGACGACCTCAGCGATGGCGACGATGCAGACGACGAACCGCAGCCTGCCTTCGACGAAGGTCCGGTCCATCGCCCGTTGATTCGCGCGCAGCTCGCGCGGCCCGAGGGCATCAAGCTCGAACGCCAGGCGCCCGAGTTCACCATCCGTCAGAATCCCAACGGCCGCGGCGGCGGCTTCCGCGGCGGCGGGGGTAGCGGCGGCGGCGATATGCGTTCGCGTGGCGCCGGCCCGGCCGGTCGCACCAACGGTGGCAGCGGCGGCGGCAGCAACACCGGTCACCGCTTCGGCCGGGGCCCGCGTCCTGCGGGGGGCGGCAGCAGTCGAGGGCCGAACCAGGGCTTCGGGCGCGGTCCCGGCAATGCCGGCGGCGGCGGGCAGCAGCGATCCGGCGGACCGCGTAAGCGGTCACGGTAGTTCCAGGTCGCCACCCTCCGGCATGACGCGCGTGAGTGTCCCGGAGCGAGCCCACCCGCGACCTTCCGGGCTGGCAACCGCCGGCTCGAACTGGTAAGTTTCACGACATGTCATCTCTGACCGGCAAGACCGGCCTGATCGTCGGGGTCGCCAACAAGCGCTCGATCTCCTGGGCGATTGCGCGCGC
>JANPCT010000903.1:0-3065 GCA_031431095.1 Acidobacteriota bacterium
CCGTCGATCGTGACCTTCACCTTGAAGTTCGTCGCCTGCGACGCCGCGCCGCCGGTCGCCGTGATCGGGCTGTTGCCGATCTCGGTGACCTTGCCGGTGAAGCTCTTGCCGCTCATCGCGTCGATGGTGATTTTTGCCGTCTGTCCGAGCTTGACGTTCGGGATGTCGGTCTCGTCGACCTCGACTTCCGCCTCGATCACCGACATGTCGGCCACCGTCAGCAGCACCGTGCCGGCATTGTTCATTGTCCCGATCACGACCGTTTCGCCTTCTTCGATGTTGCGGCGGGTAATGATGCCGGTGATGGGCGACTCGATGCGGACTTTGCTCAGGTTCAGCTTGGCGTTCTCGACCGATGCCTGCTCCTGCGTCATGCGGAGGCGCTGCGTTTCGATCTGGCGTTCCTGCGAGCTCACGTCGGCCTGGCGCATCCGCACCAGATTCTCGGCGTTGTCGAGCGTCTCCTTCGGCGTCAGCCCCTGCTTGAACAGCTGCTGCTGCCGCGCCAGCTGATCCTGTGCCTGTTTGAGTGAGGCCTTCGTGCTGTCGATCGAGACGCGCAGCTGCTCCATCTGCGACCGCGCCGCGGCGAGCGACGCCGACGTCTGGTTGTACGCCGTGGTCAGGTTGCGGGGATCGATCTGCAGGAGAAACTGCCCCTTCTGAACGTTCTGGCCTTCCTCGACCTTCAGGTCGGTGACCCGGCCCATCGTGTCGGCGCTGATGTTCACCAGCCGCTGCGGCTGGATTTTGCCCGATGCCGACACGATGGCCTGGAGATCCCGCTTTTGAATGGTCTCGACGTTGACGACGATGCCTTCCTGGCGCTGGAACTTGAAGTTGGCATACGCGATGCCCCCGAGTACGACAACGATACCGAGTGCAATCAGAATTTTCTTGCTTCGACTCATGCTCCCCCCGCGCGGCTCTTGAACAGCGCGACCCCGATGGCGATCACCGCATACACCGTCAGCAGCGAGATCGCGATCGGCTGCGTGCGCCGGCGGTACAGCACGCCGAGCCCGATGGCCAGGACGATCACGTGCCAGATCAGAAAGACGTCGAGCATGCCAAGCAGATGCCCGGCGAAGGAGGTCTCGGGCAGCATCGGCAGCAGCGCACCCAGGGTTGCGGCGCTGCCCATCGAGCCGCGGAAATAGTTGATGACCCCCGAGAAGACCGAGGACACCGCCGAGATGGCCCCGGCGTGCACCAGCACGGCGAGCACCTGCTTGTACGACGCTTCGCCGCCGAGCGCCGCATTGAAGATCGCGAACAGGAGGCCGGCGAAGATCGCGGCCATAATCGGCGAGACGACCAGCACGCTGATGCCAGTGGTGTAGGGCATCCGGGCGGAATTTTTTTCGAACGCCTCGTACATCTGATCGCTGACAGTGAACCCGAACGACTGCATCTGGGTGACCTGCTGATCGATCGCTGACTGGCGGCCCGCTTCCGTCGTCAGCGGCAGGGCGGTGAACGCCGCGACGATGACGCTGGTCAGGGCCAGCATGCCGAACCACTTCGGCGCCGCGGCGACGCTCGCAAAGGTAGTGCGTGGTTCGGTGAAGACGCCGATGAAGCGCGCGAGCAGACTCTTCGGGGCGGACGTTGAGGCCACCGCGGACGTGGGAGTAGTCATAAATTCGCCTTGAACCGGAAGACCCGCTGTTCAGATTGTTCGGGAGCGGCCGATTGTACCACGCACATATACGAGGCCCGGGTCCAAAATGTTTCGCCCACGCGAGTCGGAACCCCTGCGCCTGCTGATAGTTACGGAAAAGTTCGAGTAAGCTGGGCCCATGGATGCTCTTCGCAGTCGCTGTCTAGGCACCGTGCTGCTTCTGTATGCGGGCACACCGACGGCCTTCGCCCAGTCCGACGCTCCCCCGGTCCAGGCGGTGGGGGTGCGCGCCGCCGGGATGGGAGGCGCTTTCACGGCGGTGGCCGACGATGGGTCAGCGGCCTACTGGAACCCGGCGGGGTTCGCGACCGGCGCGTTTTTCAGCCTTGTCGTCGACGGCAACATCCTCGACCGCCAGCGCACCACGCTCGTTGCCATCGGCACACCACCCCTGGGAATTTCCTACTATCGGACCGCGGTCGCGGATGACGCTGGCGGCCCTACGCTGGTTGCCCACCATGCCGGGATCACGCTGGTGCAATCCGTCGGCGCTCGCCTGGCGGTCGGCTCGACCCTCAAGCTGGTACGCGCAGTGGCATCCGGTGGGGGCAGCGCCGCAACATCCACGAACACTTTTGACGCCGACCTCGGTGTGATGACGCATGGATCACTCGGGCAGCTGGGCCTGTCCGTCGGGAATCTGCGACAGCCGGAGTTCCGCACCTCCAAGGGCAGCATACGGATGGCGCGCCGCGTGCGCGCCGGCGCGTCGGTTCGGGCCCGCCAGACGCTGACGATTGCCGGGGACGTGGACCTGACGACGGCGCACACCGCCGCCGGCGACTGGCGCGATGCCGCCATCGGCGTCGAAGCGCACCCGTTTACGCCCGCGTGGGTTCGCGGCGGTCTGCACTGGAACACGGCTGGCGATGCACCGGCGGGCAAGGCTCCCGTCGCGACGGTCGGCGGCAGCGTCGCGGTCTACGGGTCGACGCAGGCCGATGCGCAGGTCAGTTTCGGGTCCGAAAAAGGGGCACGAGGGTGGGGTTTAGGCCTGCGATTTGTCTTCTAAACGGCGGACTTTTCATCGCGCGTAGGCCAGCAACGGCCAGTAACTGACTTTATTTTCTTGACAAAAAATGTCAGGAGCGTAGGATCAGGCTTCCCCCCAGCGCGACTTTAATAAACTAAATGCCAGTCCGCATCGGCGAGCTGCTGCTGAAAGAGAAGCGCATTACGCCTGCCCAGTTGCAGGAAGCGCTGAACTATCAGAAAACCAGCGGCGGTTAGCTCGGCTTCAATCTCGTCAAACTCGGCTTCGTCAAGGACGAGGAGATCACCGCTCTGCTTTCGAAGCAGTACGGGGTCCCCTCGATCAACCTGTCGCAGTTCGAGATCGATCCCGCGATCGTCAAGCTGATCCCGGCCGAGACCGCGCAGA
>JANPCT010000904.1:0-4742 GCA_031431095.1 Acidobacteriota bacterium
TGGCGAAGCGGGCCGGCATGCGCGGCATCCAGGAGTGGCTCTCGTTCTATTACAAGAGCCCGATGCACGCAGCGGGTCTGTATCCTGAGCACGATCTGTTCATCCAGTTGATGAAGCTGAAGAACACGCTCCGCTACATGCAGGGCGAAGAGCTCATCACGCATCTCGGTCGGGAGTACTACGACTGATGAATCCTGCACCCCTCAAGCTCCAGCCGGCGCTCTTCGGCGGGTTGTTCATCGGTGTCCTGTCGGCCCTGCCGATCATCAGCGCCGGCAACTGCTGTTGCCTGTGGGTGATCGGCGGCGGCGTGCTGGCCACCTACCTGATGCAACAGAACCATCCGTATCCGGTTGCTGCGGCTGATGGTGCGCTCGTCGGTCTCCTGGCCGGCATCGTCGGCGGAATCCTGGGCACGCTGCTGTCGATTCCGATCATGATGATGATGGGCCCGTTCCAGCAGCAGTTCATGGAGCGGATGCTGTCGAACAACCAGGACATTCCCGAGGAAACCCGGCGCATGATCGAGAACATGAGCGCCGCCAGCGTCGGCCCCTTGGCGACGGCCTTCAAGCTGGTGTTCTCGGTGTGCATCGGCGCCATCTTCGGCATGCTCGGCGGCCTCCTTGGCGTCGCGCTCTTCAAGAAGAAGGATGTTCAACCTCCCCCGGGGACGGTCGATATACTGCCGCCGGTCTAGACACGGTGACGGGTTCGGGAGCTCGCCCCCGAACCCGTCGCGGTTTCCCCCTATCGCTTCTGACGCCGAACACCGAAAAACCAGACAGCAAAAGTGTGCAGCGGCGCGCGCTTCCGGGCACATCCGGGCGCTGTGAGGCCGTAACACGCTGAAACACAAGATCTTATGCTGCGGTACGTGTTGGCGGCGGCACTCGTGACCTGCGCGCAGGACCTGCCTGTTACACGGCTGGCCGGCGGGGCGCAGGCCCCCGTCGCGACACCGGTGTCGCAATCCCCAGCGCGCGCGAACGCGGACCAGTTGCCGCCGATGCCGGCGACCCAGATCGATCCGCGCGACGCCGGCGCATCGCTCGATCGGCAGAACGGCCTGTCACTCAGCTTCGCGGAACCGATGCCGATCGGCGACGTCCTGCGCCTGCTCGTCGAGGGCACGCCTTTCAGCCTGGCCGTTGATCCCGACGCCACAGGCACATTCCGCGGGGAGTTGAAGCGACTCTCGATCCGCGAATCGCTCGCGACACTGCTGACGCCGCTGAGACTGGACTTCGACATCCAGGGCACCATCATCCGGGTGATGAAGCATCGCGCTGAGACGCGGCAATTCGATCTCAACGTGCTGAACGTGCAGCGCGGCATGACGCGGACGGAGGCACACGGCGCCACGTCGATCGGCAGTGCGGTCAACGCCGATGACGTCTTCGCCGGGATCGCGGCAGGCGTGCAGTCGCTGCTGTCGGCTGCCGGCCAGGTGCACGTCGATGCCCGGTCGGGGATTGCTCTGGTCAGCGACTTCCCGGAACGCCTCGACCGCGTCGCCTTGTATCTCGAGACGCTGCACACTCGCAGCGCCCGCCAGGTGCGGCTCGAGGCGGTGGTCATCGAGGTGACGCTCCAGGATCGCGCCGCCATCGACTGGCGCGTCGTCCGCGAGCGACTCGGGCTCGGCGGCGGTACGGCGGCGTCCGGCATCGTCGCCGACCCGCGAGCGCTGCGGGATGCGCTGGCGTCGCAAGGACGGGTTCTCGACGTCTGGGCGCCGGAGGTGACGACGCTGAACAACGAGCCCGCGATGGTGCATGTGTCGACTGCCGGGGCCACCGCGCTCACGCTGACCGTGGTGCCGCAGATTTCCGCTGACGGCTTCGTGCAACTCAGCGTCTCGCATGCGTGGGAAGAGCACGAGGGCAGGCGTAAGGACGGGATGTGGAAGTCCACGCCCGTCGTCCGCGTCACGGGGTCCGACTCGGTGGTCCGCGCAAGTGACGGCGAAACGATATTGGTGGCAGGCCTGCAGCGGCCGAAGGCGGCCGCCGCGGCCGCGAAGGGCGTCTCGGGGAAGTCCGGTGGAACCGGGATCGCGAACCCGCTGGTCGAGCTCGTCGTGCTCCTGAGGCCGACGATCATGCGCACCGGCGTGGCCGTAGCGGGGAGCAGGTAGCTGGTGGCGCGCCCCGTCACGCGCGTTCTCACGCGGTGCACGCAGAGTAGAGGGTGATATGTACGAGGACTACTACGGGTTCACGGAAAAGCCATTCAGCCTCACGCCCGATCCCAAGTATCTGTACAAGAGCGCCTCGCACGCCGACGCGTTCGAGTTGCTGCAATACGCGATCAGGCGCCGCGAGGGATTTGTCGTCATCACGGGCGACATCGGCACCGGGAAGACCACCCTCTGCCGCGCGATTCTGGAGCAAGTGGATCGCAAGACGTTCACCGCGCTGGTGCTGAATCCCTTCCTCTCCGAGGAGGATTTGCTGCGCCTCGTTCTGCAGGAGTTCGGCGTCGTGTCGCGCGACGAGATCAAGCGCGGCCGTCTCATCGGCGTCAGCAAGCAGGAATTGATCGAGACGCTCAACGAGTTCCTGCTGTCGCTGCAGTCGCTGCACGCACAGGCCCTTCTCATCATCGACGAAGCGCAGAACCTGCCGCTGCAGGTGCTCGAACAGATCCGCATTTTGTCGAACCTCGAGACGGAAAAAGAGAAGCTGCTGCAGATCGTCCTGGTCGGACAGTCGAACCTGAAGGACCTGTTGAGGCGTCCCGAACTGCGTCAGCTCGACCAGCGGGTCTCCATCCGCTACGATCTGAAGCCGCTGACACAGGACGAAACGTCGGCCTACGTCCAGCATCGCCTGTCAGTGGCGGGCGGCGGCGCAGCGGTCTCGTTTGCGCCGAGGGCGCTCAGCCGCCTGCATCGCCACACCGCGGGAATTCCGCGGCTGATCAATCTCCTCTGCGACCGCGCGCTCCTCTCCGGCTACTCGGCGCACACTAACAAGATCGTGGCAGACTACGTCGACAGTGCGGCCGAATCTCTCGAGCTCCAGCGGCCGCGCGCGACGGTGCGCAAGTGGGTGCGTGAACGGTTTGCGGCGTTTGCCGCCGGCATGACCGTCGCGGTGGTCCTCACCGCGGGGTGCGCGACGATGTGGCACTATCGAGACTATGCGAGCCGGTTGGTCAAGGTGCGGCCGGCCGCCCACGATATCGTGCGCGCGCCCGATTACCAGACCTTGGATCAGCTTGTTGCCGATCATCAGTGAGCCGAATCCACGATGCGTTGCGACGCGGGCCGGGGCCCGCGGGCATGCCGAAGAAGGGGCGCACCGCCAACGCGGACGCCGTCCTTGCGGCACTCGGCTACAGGACTGACGGTTCGCCGATCGCGCGGACGCTGGCCAAGGTGGCCGCGATCGGGACGGCGGCCGCACTTCTCGCTGTCTGGTTATTCCCAATCACTCAGGCACGCAGCGCCGGATCCGCAACAGCCCCTGGGATGGCGCCGCCCGCTGCGGGGGTTGTCATTCCCGCGCCAACGGTGCGTGCGCCGTCAGTGGTCGCCCCGTCACGGCACTCGGCGGTGTCACCTGCTCCGCAGTCGGAGACGCTGAAACCGCGTCCCCCGGCGGCGCCGACCGCGCCAACACTCCCGGCGATGACTCCCGCAGCGCCGCCAGGTCCGGCCAAAGTCACGCGGCGGACCGTCTCCGGACCTGCCGCACCGGAGCCCAGGCGGCAACCGCCTTCGCCTCCGACATCAGCAGCAAGTGCGACCGCGTCCTCGCCCGACGAGTTCCAGCTCGGCCTCTACTACCAGCGCGCCGGCGATTTTGAACAGTCGCTGCTGCACTACCGGGCTGCGCTCCAGCGTGACGAGATGAACGTTGAAGCTCACAACAACCTGGGCAGTCTTTATCTGGGCAAGAGGCTGTTCGACGAGGCGGCGCGCGAGTTCCAGCGCGTGATTGCAATCGACGCGCGCTACATCACCGCGCGGGTCAACTTGTCGGCAACGTATCTGTCACTCGGCCGGCCCGACGCGGCCGTGGCGGAGGCGCGTACGGCGCTCCAGATCGATCCGCGCAACGCGGACGCGATGGTGAACCTCGCGCTCGCGCAGAATGCCGCGGGACAATCCGGTGAGGCGCAAGCCAGCCTGAAGCGGGCCCTGGGGATCGATCCACGCAATGCCGCTGCTCACTACAACCTGGCGCGCCAGTTCGAGGCGGCGGGCGATCTGTCGTCGGCGATAGCTCACTTCACCCATTTCATGCAGTTCGCAAACGCGGAGCAGACCGGCTTTGCCGCCGACGTCCGCGCGCGGATTGCGGCGATGACCGCCCGTTTGAAATAAGACATGGACGAAATCTCAGCTCTGCTCCAGGAAGATCGCCGGTTCCCGCCGAGTGAGGCGTGGCGCCGGGATGCCGTCGCGAACGACCCCGGCATCTACGCGCGCGCGGCAGCGGACCCGGAGGAGTTCTGGGCGTCCTTCGCGCGCGAGCTCGAATGGATCACCCCGTGGTCACGGGTGCTGGAGTCGACGCCCCCTGACGCGAAGTGGTTTGTCGGCGGCCAGCTCAATGCCAGCGTCAACTGCCTCGATCGCCACATTCGCGGACCACGCCGCAACAAGGCGGCGTTCATCTGGGAAGGTGAGCCCGGCGATCGCCGCACGCTGACCTATTTCGATCTCTACCGGCAGGTCTGCCAGTTCGCCAACGTGCTCAAGTCGCTGGGGGTCAAGAAGGGCGATCGCG
>JANPCT010000905.1:0-3869 GCA_031431095.1 Acidobacteriota bacterium
GATGTCGTCCAGCGTCACGTCCTTCACCGCCACGTTTCCCGGGTCCGGCAGGATGCTGGTAATCGGCTCGGTCTCGCCCGTCGGAATGGTCCTGCCGTCGAGCTTCCAGTGTGTCTTCGCTGCGACCGACAGGTGCCACTCCTCGCGACTGGAATCGGTCAGCTGGAAATACGGATGGAACCCGATCGCGACCGGCATCGGTTCCGCGCTCATGCTGTCGATACGGGTGCGGACCTCGAGCGCGCCATCCTGCAGGCGGTAGGTCATGGTCAGCGTATGCGCGAACGGGAACTGCGTCATGTATTGCGGGACGCGAAAAAATTCGAGCTTCGACGTAATCCAGGCAGACTTCGCATCGGCTTTTGCCTCGATCACCTTCCAGGCCGTCGCGTTCTGGACGAAACCGTGGATGGGGATTGCGCCGCGCCCGGTGTTGCCGATCCCCGCATCGAAGGTGTACTTCTGGCCGTTGGCGTAGAAGGCCTGCTCGTCCAGGCGATTGGCAAAGGGCCAGAGCAGCGGGACTCCGTTCAGCCCCAGCCGCGGGCGGATGTCGTCGATCGACGCCCACGTGCGTCGAATGACGTCCTCTCCCTTCACGGTCATCTGATACGCGTTGCTCGCCGTCGTCAGGACGCTGACGACGATTTGCGCCCGCGTGTCCTGCAGCTCGACGATGTCGCCGGACCGCGTCATGCGATAGCGCGCCTGCGCCGAGGCCGCGGGGGCGATCGCGAGCAGCACGACGACGGCAGCCGCCAGAACGGTGTGGACTCGTTTCATGAACACCTCATTGCCCGCCGCCGCCACGGCCGCCGCGGCCGGTGGCCTGCAGCTCCTGATCGGTCCACGGCTTCGTGCGGCCTTTCGACAGACCTCGTACTTCCATGACGTTGAGCGGCTCGACGGCTGTGCCGGTATGCCCCCACGCGCGGCGGACATAGGTGAGCGTCGAGGCAATGTCGTCGTCGCTCAGTGCGGCTCCAAGGGGCGGCATCAAGCCGATCGGCCCTTCCTTGCCGCCAAGGAGAATCCGAATCATAGCGGCCGCGTCCGCCGCATTCACGAATGCCGAGTTTACGAGATCGCCGCCAAGCTTCTCCTTGCCGCGGCCATCGTCGTTATGGCAGCCCATGCAGACGTTCTTGTAGATCTCGGCACCGGTGTGAAAGCGCTGCTGTTGCGCCGCACTCAACGGCGCCGCCGTCACGACGGGCGCCGGCCGTCCGGGCCAGTCCAGCTTCGCCGACACATTCCTGGCGAGCACTGCGATGGCGCCGTTCCCCGCCGCGAGTGCCGACAACGCGGCCGGTTCGCCGGGCAACGACACCCCGCGACCTGCCGTCACGACGACGCGGCCTCCCGGTGCACTGAGCCCGGGCAGGCCTCCTCCGCCGCCGCCGCGCCGGCCGGTGGCGCCGCGCGCCGGCAGTCCGGCGTCGAGGCCCCGTAACAGCGCCGTGCGTTCCCACTCCGGCCTGGACGCGTCGGTGATGACGTCGATCACGCGCTGCACGGCGGCGACGTCGCCGGTCTTCGCCACCGCGCCGGCCAGCATCGAGACCGCTTCGTTCGGTACTGCGATTCCTGTCGCGCCGGGCGCGGCCGCCTTCGCCTGCATCACCCGGGCGAGCACGTCGGCTTCCATGCCGTTCAGGCTGCTGACCGCGGCATCGACGATGATGGGGTCCGCGCCGTGGCGAATCAGGATCGTCGTCGCGGGATCGAGGCGATCGGCGGGGGGCATCTCGCCAATCGAGGCCGCCACCTGGCGCCGCACGTTCCAGTTCTTGTCGTCGATCAGCGCGAGCACGGTGGTTCTGAGGGCGGCATCGCGCGCGAGCCATTGCTCCGACAATCGCACCGCGGAAGCGCGAACGTCGGCGCTCGGATCGGCAAGAGCCTTCCGCACCGACGCGACGTCGATCGCGTCGAGGCCATCGAGCGTCCACAGCGCGTGCAGCCTGGTCCGCCAGTCGGGTGCGCGCGCCGCAAGCGAGGTCAACACCGGCGCGACACTCGCGTCGCCGCGCTCGACGAGAAGCCGCTGCGCCGTGTCGCGCCACCAGCCCTTCGGATTCGACAGTGTCTGCACGAGTTGCGCGGGGGTCGCCTTCGACAGCGCCGGCGCGGCGGGACGCGCGTGGCGGTTCCCGTAGACCACGCGCCAGATCCGTCCCTTTCCGACCGGCATCAGCAAGTCGCGCGTCTTGATGTATTCGGTCAGGTATTCACTCCAGATGCCGCCGGCCTGCACCACGCCGCGGTACATGTCGACCACGTAGATGTTTCCATCCGGGCCGTCAGCCACGGCCACCGGACGGAAGCGCTCGTCGGACGACGCCAGGAACTCTCCGCGCGCGTATCCGTTGGTCGCCTTGAGGCGCCCTGTTCCGTCATCCGTCACCACCATGCGGTGGACGAGATTGGTCGGCGAATCGGGGATGAACGCGTTGCCCTGCAACTCCCTGGGATACACGTCGCCGCGATAGATGGTCGGGCCGCTGCTGCCCTGGATGACGATGGACGATCCGTCTTCGCGGAAGAACGGGTCGCGGTAGCCGCGGTTGACGCCGCGATTGTCCCGCACCGGATATACCGTCGCGTCCGCCTGCTCGATCAGCAGCTCGTAGAGCCCGCGCGTCCTGACACCATTGGGATTGCGGAGGTAGTACCTGGACGGCGTGTAGTCGACGAACAGCGGCGAATCGTTGACGTTGCGATAGATCCGGCCGGCATCATCCTGGGAAATCAGCCACTGGCCGCGGCTCAATGCAGGCAGCGGCTCGAACTTTCCCTTGCGCCAGCGCAGGTCCCAGACGTGTTCGGACGAGTACATCACGTTGTCCATCGCCCAGAACAGGCTGTTGGCGTTGTGCTCGATGCCGCCGTTCGGGTTGCCGTAGGTGTTGACGACGACCTCCCTGGTATCGGCCTTGAGATCGCCGTCGGTGTCCGTCATCAGCAGGAGGTTCGGCGGATCTCCGACGATCACGCCATGGTCGAGTACCTTCAGCGCGCGCGGCGCCGTCAGCTTGTCGGCAAACACCGTCTTCCGGTCCATCCGGCCGTCGCCGTCAGTGTCTTCCAGCACGCTGACGCGATTGATCGGATCCTTCGAGTCGCGTCCGGACGCGTCGGGCAGGAAGGTCGGCATCTCGACCACCCACAAGCGGCCGTCCGGATCGAAGTCCATGAGGATGGGCGATTCGATCATCGGTTCCGAAGCGACGAGCTCGACGCGGAAGCCGGGCGGCAGCGAGAAGGTCTTCATCTCCTCTTCGGGCGACAAGACAATCGACTTCGCCATCTGCTTCCTGGCGGGCGGCCAGATATTGCCCGCCACCCTGGCGGTGCCGGCTTGTCCCGCGATCACCGCCGCGAGGCCGAAGACACCACTGGCGGCGAGAGCGAAGACGACAGGGATACGATTCATGGTCCGCTATTTCCCGGAGGCGGGCACCAGGCGGATGACCATGCCGGGCGTTGACGCGGCCAGCCCGAGTCCCGTGCCCGCCCCGGTCGGGTTCTGCAGCAGCACGTAGAGCAGCCCGTCGGGTCCCGTCGTGACCGCGCGGACGCGGCCGAACTGCTGGAACACCGGCTCCTGATGGACGATCTGGCGCCCGCTGATTTCGAGCCGGCGCAACTGCTGGCCGGCCAGCGCGGCAACGAACAGGTTGTTCTTCCACGCCGGATACTTCGAGCCGAAATAAAACCCGATCCCGCTGGGCCCGATCGTGGGCGTGTAGTAGGCGATCGGCTGCTCCATGCCTTCATGGCTGCGTTCGGTGATGCCGTTCTGGATGCCCATCGAGATGACGCCCCAGCCGTAGTTCTTCCCTTTCTCGATGATGTTGATTTCATCA
>JANPCT010000906.1:0-1608 GCA_031431095.1 Acidobacteriota bacterium
CGGCGCAGCGGCGTTGGCAGGGGGATTGGATGGTCGGAGGTTCCCTAGTCCAGTCGAAGAACTACTGCAACTACGAGATATCCGGAGGCACCGGGCGTCGACAGTTCCAGACGCCGAACTTCCTGACCAACCGGGAAGACGCGCGTCAGCCGTTCGACCGTCCAGTCGCCGTAAAACTGTGGGGCAGCGTCATGCTCCCGGCCCGGATTCGATCGTCGTTCAATTTCATCTACACGGACGGTGCGCCGTGGAACCGCACGGTGACCATACAGCCCCCGGCGTCCTGGGCCACCGCCAACGGAGCCTCCACGGCCTCGCAGAGCATCTGGCTCGAGCCACGCGGGGCTCGTCGGCACCAGTCAACGAGCAATCTCGACATGCGACTTGAAAAGCTCTTCAAGCTGGAAAGCCGGCAGGAGGTCGGGTTGTTTGTCGACGCCTTCAATCTGACCGGCTTCTCGTTTCTCACCGTTGAATCCAATCCCGCCGGGACATGGTCGCCGGACGGGCCCAACACCGCGGCGGGGCGGTTCACCCCCGCGTCGACGGGACCGCGCTCGCAGGTGGGCGTGCGGACGTTCCGCTTGTCGATCCGTTACAGCTTCAACTAGCTGCCGGAACAGGAGAGTGAATCTGCGCTGTCGGGTGCGGCCCCTGCCGCCACCCGCAGCGCTCTCAGCGGCGTAGGCTGAAACCGATCACTTCGGGCTCACGCAGAAACGCAGCGAGCACAGACTGCATGCGATCGATCAGCCGCTCCGGCAGAGCCAGAACCTGCTCCGGATCGGCCCTGAGCAACCATCTGATCAATTTCCCTCCAGGAGGATCGTCCGTGGACGTCGCCCCACCCCAACCTCTGAAGCGTGAGCAGACCGCCCGGCCGACGCTCGCTGAAGACGTGTATCGCCAGCTGAGGGATTTGATCGTGTCGCTCAAACTCTCGCCCGGGACGCCGCTCAGCGAATCCGACTTGACCACCCGGCTTGGTGTCAGTCGCACGCCGATTCGGCAGGCTCTGCACCGGCTGCAGCAGGAAGGATTTGCTGTGGCGTATCAGGTCGGATCCGTGTCGCGGATTCTCGTCGCTTCGATGACACTCGAGGACATGCGGGAACTGCACGCGATACTCAGCGTGCTCGAAGGGCTGGCAGCGCGGTCGGCCGCCGCGCTGTCGGACGAAGCCCGCGAGCCGCTGGTCGCGCAGCTCCGCCGCCTGAACGACGAGCTGCGCGCGGCCTGGTTGGCCGGGGCCGTCCGGGAAGCGCAGGATCTGCACGTGCAGTTCCATCGAACGTTTGTTGAGGCGGCTGCCCCGCGCCGGCTCCGTTCCGAACTCGATGCCCTCCAGCCCCAGGTCGAGCGCTACGAGCGTGTTTACACCGCGACCCTCGCGAGTGAGTTTCGCCAGTCGCTCGAAGAACACGACGCCATCGTCGACGCCATCGCCTCGGGCGATGCGGAGCGGGCCGAGCGGAGCGTCATCAACAACTGGAGGCGCGGCACCGAACGCTACGCCAAGGTCGTTCACAACCTCGGCGAACGGGGAATCTGGTGACCCCGCGCTCCGCGGATTGCGGCAGCCGCGTATCGACGTTGGACACGCCGAAC
>JANPCT010000907.1:0-3765 GCA_031431095.1 Acidobacteriota bacterium
AAGGGAGTTAGCGATGCTTACTTCGTTGATGTTGTCGGCAGTGCTCATGGGGCAGGGACAAGTGGTCGTGCAGGGGGGGCCGCCGCCGGCTCCGGTTCCGAAGGATGCGCCCAGGGCTCTTCCGGATACCCCACAGGGAAAGCACGTGAAGGCGTATCTCGCAGCGTTCAATGCCGGCGACGAGAAGAAGTTCATGGCCATGCAGGAAACGCTCTTCGCACCCGAGGCGCTGGCGAGAAGGACCGCCGCCGATCGGTCGAAGATGTTCAACCGCATGAAAGGAGACTTCGGCACCCTCGTTGTCAAGCGCGCAGTCGCGGCGCCGGGCCAGATTCGCGCGGTGATGGCCGACAAGGAAGGGAACGACGCCATCTTCTCGTTCGACTTCGAGACGAGCGCGCCGTTCAGGATCAAAGGGATCGGCGTGGACATCGCCAACGTCGAGCGCTGACGGTCTCGGCGGCCGGCGGCCCTTAGCGCGGCAGCGCGAACGCGACGTAGACGCCGCCGGGACCGCCGCTCTTGGATTTCCCGCCGCCCGCGGCAACGACGACGAACTGGCGACCGCGCGCTTCATAGACCGCCGGCGTCGCGTTTCCCGACGAGGGCATCGTCGACTCCCAGAGCAGCGCGCCGGTCGCCTTGTCGAACGCGCGCATCTTGCGATCGTGGTTCGTCGCCGCGATGAAGACCAGCCCGCCCGCGGTGACGACGGGGCCGCCGTAATTTTCTGTCCCCGTCGTCGTCAGGCCCTGCGCGGCGAGTTCGGGATATTCACCGAGCGGTACCTTCCACGCGTATTCGCCGGTGTTCAGGTCGATTGCGTTGAGCGTGCCCCATGGCGGCGCCACCGCGGGATAGCCGTCGGGATCGAGAAACTTGTCGTAGCCGGTGAAACGAAAGCCGTCGTTGATGCGCGGGTCCGGCGCGGCCGTACTGCCACGGCTGTCGGTGGCGGCGGCAGGCGGTGTGTCCTTCCCCGTCAGCACGAATTGCACGAGGGCGTTGACGGCGGTCGGGGCAAGCTGGGGAAATCCCGCCATCCGGCCGCGCCCCTGCCGTACGGTCGTCGTCAGCTGTGCGAGGTCCCGACGCGCCGCGAGATCGACGAGCGATGGAATCTGCGGCGGCGTGCCGAGACGATCGTCGCGGTGGCAGGACGCACAGTGCTGAAGGTACAAGCCGCGACCGCTCTGGCCCGAGGTGTTCGGCGCGAGGCGGCCGGTCCACGCCAGATCGTTGGCGTTGACGTAGTACAGCGTGGTCTCCGGATCGAACGCCTGGCCGCCCCATTCGGCGCCGCCGTCGTAGCCGGGAAAAACGACCGTCGGCCGGTCGACCGCGAACGGCACGAACTGCCCGGCGCTGCGCAGTTCGCGGAAGCGGCCACGCGCCCAGTCGCGCACCGCGGGGGTCCGATGGGACAACAAATCCACCGTGAGTCGCTGCCGCGAGAATGGCGCCGGCTTCAAGGGCAGCGGCTGCGTCGGGCGCGTGATTTCGCCGGGCAGCGTGCTGGCCGGATACCTTCCGTACTCGATCGGGAACAACGGCGTGCCGGTGACGCGATCGAAGACGAAGACGAAGCCCTGCTTCGTCGCTTGCGCCACGGCATCGATGGAGCGGCCGCCGCGCTGAACCGTCACCAGCGTCGGCGGCGACGGCAAGTCCCGGTCCCAGAGATCGTGGCGCACGAATTGAAAATGCCAAAGCCGTCGGCCGGTGTTGGCGTCGAGTGCGATCAGTGAATTGCTGAACAGGTTGTCGCCGCGCCGATCTGCTCCGTAGAAGTCTGACGCCGCCGATCCGGTGGGCACGTAGACGATCCCCCGCCGCTCGTCGAGCGCCATGCCGGACCAGCTGTTGGCGCCGCCGGCGTACTCCCGCGCGCGGCGCGGCCAGGTCTCGCTGCCGAACTCTCCCGCGCGCGGAATGGTGTGAAACGACCAGCGCAGCGTCCCTGTCTTCACGTCATAGGCGCGGATATCGCCCGGCGCCGCCGGCAGCGATTCACTGAGGCGGCCGCCGACGATCATCAGGTCCTTGTAGATCACGCCGGGCGTGGTGAGGATGACGCTCTGCGTCCGGGGGTCGCGTCCGAGGTGCTCGCGCAGATCGATCCGTCCGACGGTCCCGAACGATTCGATGACCACGCCCGTCGCGGCGTCGAGCGCGTAGACGAAGCTGTTCACCGCGGCAAAGACGCGCGCCTCAGTCCCGTCCGTCCAGTACATCAGGCCGCGGTTGGGACCGCTGGCGCGCAGGCCGGAGTCGAACGTCCACACGCGCGCTCCCGTTGCCGCGTTGACGGCGAACGCCTTGTGCGCCGGTGTATAGCCATAGAGCAGATCGCCGACGACGAGCGGCTGGGTCTGCATCGCCCCCGGCTCGCCCGTGTCGTAGGTCCATGCCACGGCCAGCCGGCTGACGTTGGTGCGATCGATCTGAGACAGCGTCGAATAGCGCCGCTGTTCGGGTCCCCCGCCATAACCCCAGAAGCGGGACGCGGTGGAAGGCGTCACCTGCCGCTCGTTGACCGTGACAGATGCGACGGCGACCGCATACGCCAGCGACAGGGCGATAACCAGTGTGAAGGTGCGCGGCATGAGCACAGCCTCGCACAGGTCACCGCTGTAGACGAAACGCCGCGAGGCAGCCGCTCACGGCGCAAGCGGAGGAGCGGCGGAGCAGTGGGCGCCGCGCTGCACGACCGGGTTATCCCCACGTCATGCGGCAGCCGGACGGCACCCAGCTCATTCGTGGAGCGTTGGGGCGACCCGGTTGCACAAACACCCGATGATCAGGCCGGTGTCGAGGGTACAGAAGAACGCCCTGATGAACCCGAAATGTCGGTTCCATCAGGGCCTATAAATGGCGGGGTCGACGAGGCTCGAACTCGCGACCTCCGGCGTGACAGGATGAGAAAGCGATCTTCGGCCGTATCCTGCGAGCGTCTGTGAGAGCCCAGAACGTGAACAACATTAATGAATCTGGTAAAATGAGGACTGCGTAGTTCGACCGTCCACTGCCGGCGCCCACCGTCTCCCTTCGGAGCGGCACCCCTAATGCACCCCCGGCGATCTGTTCAGGGGTGCCTATCTTTTTTACGGCCCTCTGTTCGAAGACCTTCGTGAGGTGCCGCCGTGCCTGAGTCCACCGTCTCTACTGAACTCGTTCGCCGCGTTCGCAATCATCCACCGGAACGACTCACTGACTACCGCGATCCGAAAGTTCCTGGGTTTGTACTTCGAGTGCGACCGTCGGGCGTGCATTCATGGCGAGTGCAACTGCCGAATCGCCGCTGGCTGACCCTGGGCCGGGTCGATGAAGTGTCGCTCGCCGACGCTCGCGACGAAGCGCAACAGCGGCGTGCCAAGGCGGCGCTCGGCGTCGACCTGCCGAAGCGAAAGGCATCGTCTGAGCTGACGCTGGGCAAGTTCCTCGACGAGCACTACGAGTCGTGGATGAAGGCGACTCGGCGGGGTCACAGTACGCAGGTCGATCGGATTAAGTGGGCTTTCAAAGAGTTTTTTGACGAAAAACTCTCAGACATCACAACCGGTCGCGTAGAACGGTGGCGCGCCACGCGCTTGCTCTTCCTTGCGGATGGATGCCGCTGATTGGTGCGGGTGGCGCGCCACCGTTCAATGCGGCCGGTTGTGATGTCCGAGAGTTTCTCGTCAAGAAACTCTTTGAACGCCCACTTGATCCGATCGACTTGCGTACTGTGACCCCGCCGCGTCGCCTTTATCCATGATTCGTAGT
>JANPCT010000908.1:0-3122 GCA_031431095.1 Acidobacteriota bacterium
GGCACCGGCACGCTCGGCGACATGGGCTGCCATATCTACAGCCCCCCCTATCGCGCCCTCAAGCTGACGTCCCCGATCTCGGTCACCGCCTATGGCCCCTCGCCCACCGAGGAATCCTGGGCAACGAAGGCGCGGGTGAAGCTCACGTATCCGGGGACGGAATTTACCGCCGGCAGCAGCGTCGACGTGTGGTGGTACGACGGCGGGGAGATGCCGCCAGACGCCATTCGTGAACCGATCGGCGCGCGCTTCCCGCAGCAGGGCAGCGTTGTGGTCGGTAGCGAAGGACTGCTCGTGCTGCCGCACGGCAGCGCCGAGCCGTTCGTCCTGCCGGAGGCCAGGATGGCGGCATTGCCGCGGATCGAACTTCCGGAGCGCGATCACTATGCGGAGTTCGTCGACGTCGTGCTCGGGGGCGGAAAGGAAAAGTGCTCGGCGGACTTTTCATACGCGGGGCCGCTCACCGAGTCGGTCCTCATCGGCAACGTCGCGGCGCATTTCCCAGGGGAAACCCTCGAGTTCGACGCGAGAGGCCTGTCCTTCCCGCGCAAGCGCGAGGCCAACCAGTACCTCACCCGCAACTATCGCGACGGCTGGCACATGAAGGGGTAGGCCACCGGGATGCCGCTCGCCGATCGTCTGCGGGACATGGAAGCGGGGCTGATCGGATGGGCGCTGAGCAACGGCGGTCAAAAGAAAAGCGCTAACTAAAATGGTTCGTCACCTCTCAGGAAATTGGGCGCCCGCGCGGCGGCACCTCCGCCACACCGCCGAACGGTTCGCGTGGCACGCGCACTACACTGGCGTTGGTTACTGATGCAACAGTTCATCGACCGGGCGGCGGCGACGGTGGAAGCAATGCGGACCGCCCGTTCACGGCGAGGGTTCCTGGAGGCGCTCACCACCCTCCAGCGCATGCTCTCGCTGGTGCCTGAGTACCCCGCCACATTCTTTACGGATGCCGGGTACCAGCGGTTGATTCCGGTTGTCGATCGCGCCGTCGAGCAGGTGGAGGGACGGCTCGAAGCGCGGACCGATTCCGCCTCGGTCCAGCGACAGCTGGCGGCGGCCATCTACCGCCTCCGCAAAGAGTCAGCAGCAATCTTCCTCCGTATCCGAAACGACTCTGCGCCAGGCGCCAGCCCGGCGGGCGTCGCCGCTGATCTGCCACCGGTTAAGTAGCCGGCATTTCGCGAGCGGCTCGGACCGGCCACCGGCTGATGGAGCGCGACCGGTCAATGACGAATGCGCCGCCCCAGGGGCGTGGGCGACGGCCGGCCGCGGGTTATCGAGGCGGCAGCGCGAGCACGAGCATGTGGGCGAGACAGAGCACGCGGTAGGTCACCGACCCGACGCGGGAGCCGAGCATCGCGGAGGCATGCAGGCCCATCACGATCAGACCCGCGCCGCGATCCTGCGCGATCTTGGCGATCTCTTCCGCCGGTTCACCGAACATCACGAGCCCCTCCGTCCGCACGCGTGGCGTCAGCGCCTCGACCGCTTCGTGCAGGCGGCGTTCGGCGCGATCGCGGCGCTCGCCGTCGATGCTCGCCGTGTGCAGATGTCCCGGCACCATCGCGCGGACCGGTTCCACGATGTGGAGGAGCAGGAGCGGCACGCTCAGCGCCTCGGCGATCGCGCTGGCGACGCGGACCTGGCGATCGAGCGCGACGCTCAGATCGACCGGGACCGCGATCCGCCGTACCGTTTCGCGGACCTCGTCGAGCGTCGCGGGACCCGCCTCCCCCGGCGGCGTCACCAGCACCGGGACGGTGGTCTCGCGCAATACCCGCTCGGTCGTCGATCCAAAAAAGAGCTTCCGGACACCGGTCGCACCGCGCGAGCTCATGACGATCAGATCAGCGCCGTGCGCCTCCGACTGGCGAAGGATCTCGGCGGCCGGCTGACCGGCGGCAACGAGGAAGGCGGTCGTGATGGCTGCCGGCAGGTCGCCGGCGAAGGTGTCGGTGTAGAACCGTTCGAGCTCGCCACGCGCGTCGTCGGCAAGCCGGCCGGGGCCATGCGCCATTTCGTCCGCTTCGACGAGAAGCGGATCGTTCACCGTGAGCAGTGTCAGCACTGTGCCGAAATGCGCGGCAATCGCGGCGGCGAACTTCAGCGCGCCGCGCGAGGAGTCAGAGAAATCGATCGGGCAGAGAACCGCGTGGGTGACATGCATCACAACTCCAGTACGTATTCATTATAGGCGGCGCATGGACGAGCTAACACCTGTGGCATAAGGGTTGCGAGTATGAGTGAGGAAGGATGAACCGCATGGGACAGTGCTCGATCCTTTATGTGACTTCGCGTGCCGACAACAATCGGCTGCGGGCGCTTCGCGACCTGGGCTTCCATGTTGACGCGTCCGAGGAGCTCCCGCCGAACGAAGCGTTCGCGCAATACCACGCCGTGATCGTGTGTGCGCAATCGGACTGTCATCTGCCCATGCTGGCGGCGCGGCTGCGCGCGAAGCCGAACTTCGGCCGCCGCGTGCTTCTCGCGCTCGTTCCCGAGACGCTGGCGGAACGCGAGAAGCGCGAAGTCATTCTTTCAGGGTTCGACGACACCCTGCCCGCGGGTTGCAGCGTGCGCGATCTGGCGGCCGCCATCCTGCGGCTGCTGCGACCCTACCCGGAATACCGCTGCATCCTGCGTTCTCCGACCGGGCGTCGCAAGGCGGCCTGACGACGCCGCCGATTTACTGACCCATGCCGTCGAACGCAGCGGCGACACCGCCACGCTCGTGGCGCGCGACACGTGTCTCTTCATCGAGCCCAGGTTCGTGCAACGTCTTCGACACCTCCGGCACGCCGATGCTTCCACACGCGGCAGCACGGCGGGGCCGGGCACGCTCGTGCGGCTGGTCGGCGCCGGGCTCCCGGGAGCTGGGCTATGATCGGAGGATCGTGCAGGCATTCCAGAGCTTCGCGCCCGCCGTCCTCGCCGCAATCATCCGCCGCCAACCTGCGTCGAAAGAACGCACCGAGTTCGCGTGGGCGGTCGCTGTCGGCCCCGCGCTCGCGCGCGTGACGACGATCGAGCTCCGCAACCACAACATCATCGTCTGCGCGCGAGACGTCCAGTGGGCGCGCGAGCTCGAACGCGCGCGCGACACGATCCTG
>JANPCT010000909.1:0-2735 GCA_031431095.1 Acidobacteriota bacterium
GGCGATGTCCGCGGCCGTGAGCGTGCGCCTGACTTGACGCATGAACAGCGCGTCGGGATACGGGGTGGATCCGACGATGTGCACTCGTGGAACGTCCCGACGCGCCGAGCCTCCGTGGTGCCACCTGTCCCACGAATGTCCCCTCGTCCTGAATGCGATGATGCGGACGAAGACCGCGTGACCCAACCGTTTTCCACGCCACGACGTCTACAACTGCCATGAGCGTGCAGCGGCCGGGGGGCGGCGTGATTTCATGGTCATTCCTTGTGGTTCAATTCAGCCGGGACGAACGACGCGCGGGGTCTGCGTGCCCACAGATCCCGCCGCATCTCGTCCGGTATTCCCGATGCCAGTGATACGACGGCTTATCTGCCGCACGGCGTGTGTCCTGGCGCTCTTCCTTCCCGACAATCCCGCCCTCGCCGAGCAAGCCTCGCAGGCGAAGCACGACCTGGTTCGTGTGTTCCTGGACTGCAATCGTTGTGACGAGGACTACCTCAAGAAGGAGATCACGTTCGTCGACTACGTCCGTAACCGCGAAGATGCGGACGTGCATCTACTCGTCTCGACGCAGGAAACCGGCGGCGGCGGAACGCAGTGGACGCTGAAGTTCATCGGGCTGGGCCCGTATCAGGGATCGGACCAGACCCTGACGTACAACTCGCCGAGAACGGCGACCCCGGACGAAGTCCGTGCCGGCTTTGCGGAAGTCTTCAAGCTGGGGCTCGTGCGGTACGCGGCGCAGACGACGATTGCCGACAGGCTTCACGTCACCTTCAAGAAGCCGGACGGCGCCGACGCCAAGGACGCGGCCAAGAAGGATCCGTGGAACTACTGGGTTTACAAGACGAACGCCGGCGGGAACTTCAACGGCGAGCAATCGACGAAGGGTCGTTCCGTGCGCGGATCTTTTTCGGCGTCGAGGACGACGAACGAGTGGCGGACGTCGCTCGAGGCGAGCGCCAATTACCGCGACAACAGTTTCGTGCTGCACGACGGGACGAAATTTCTGAGCGTGTCGCGGAACCTCGACGCCAGCGGCATTCTCGTGAAGAGCCTGAACCAGCACTGGTCGCTGGGAGCCATGGGATCGGTGAGCTCCGAGACCTTCCGGAACTTCGCCCTCAAGACGCGGTTCGCTCCGGGCATCGAGTACGATCTCTTCCCGTATTCGGAGTCGACGCGCCGGATGCTGACGCTGCAATACACGGTTGGGCAGAACGGCCATAACTATCGGGAGGAGACCGTGTTCGGCAAGCTGCGTGAGCAGCTCCTCGATCATCGCGCGGAGGTGGGCCTCAGCTTCAAGCAGCCGTGGGGCAGCGCGTTCTCGGAGTTCAGTTTTTCCCAATACCTCAGCCAGCCCTCCAAGTACTCCCTGAGCATGTTTGGCGGCACGAACGTTCGCGTCTTCAAGGGGTTCTCGGTCAACGTCTTCGGCCGGTACTCGCGTCCCCGCGATCAGATTTACCTTCCCCGCGGCGTGGCCAGCACTGAAGAGATCCTGCTCCGGCAGCGACAGCTCCTGACCGGCTATCAGTATTTCTTCAACTTCGGCGTCAGCTACTCTTTCGGCTCGATCTTCAACAACATCGTCAATCCCCGCTTCGGGGGTGGAGGTGGCGGGTTCTTCTTCTTCGACTGAACATGAGCGGCTCAACCCCAGATCCACCGGATCGATGTTTGACCCCGCATCCGGAGTGGCACATACTCTCGCCTCATCGGCAACCGCTTTCCGTTCACTTTTCAGTGGAGTCTTCATGAAGCCGCGCAAGATGTGGTCCGTCCTGTCTCTGGTGGCGCTGTGTTCTGCCCTCGTATTCGCCCAGGACCCGCTCAAGGTCGATCCGGCGCACTACAAACTGATGTTCGAGAACGCGAGCGTCCGGGTCCTGCACATCGCCTACCCGGTCGGCTCGAAGAGCGTCATGCACCAGCATCCGGACGCACTCGTGGTCATGCTGGCGGCGGGCACCGTCAAGTTCGGGCTTCCCGACGGCACGTCGCAGGACAGTGACATGGCCAAAGACACGGCGATGTACACGCCCGCCGGCACGCATCTCCCCACCAACATCGGCAAGACCGCCGTGGACGCGATCCTGGTGGAGTTCAAGGCTGCGTCCCCCGGACAAGCCGTACTGCCCGCGTCCCGGCCCGGCATGACGGTCAACGTCCTGGCCGAGGGCCCGCGCGCAATCGCCTACAAGTCCACCGCCTCACCGACGTTCGCGGAGCCGGCCGGCACGAAGCACGACTTCGATCAGGTCGTCATCGCGCTTGCCCCGACCCAGATGACGCTCGCCATCGACGGCAAGCCCGCGAAGACCACGTGGGCGCGCGGCGATGCGCAGTTCATCGGCCGCGGCGTGGCGCACGAAGCCAAGAACACCAGTGGCAACCCGGTCGACATCATCGTCGTGGCGATCAAGTAGATCGGCCTCACATTCTGTAAACGCAGGGAGAGAAGATTCATGAGACGAGTGTTTTTGACCGCGGTAATGGTGCTACTGGCCTTCGGTGTGGTCAGGGCGCAGTCGGGCGCCAAATCGACCGGTAGTGCCGGGGGGACCGTCGCGCAGGCCCTGACCGACATGGAGAACCAGTGGGCGAAGGCGTCCAAGGCGAGCAACGCCGACGCGCTCGCACCTATGCTTGCCGATGATTTCGTGTCACTGGACTCCGCCGGGGCCATGTACAGCAAGGCTGACACCCTCGCGCGGACGAAGAAAGCGAAG
>JANPCT010000910.1:0-6335 GCA_031431095.1 Acidobacteriota bacterium
CGGCCCGATTGCGCGATGAGCGGCAGCGCGCGCTCGACGAGAGGCGCCGCCAGCCGGAACGACGTCCGCGCGAATTGGCTCAGGTACGCGGTGGTGTGCGGATCACCGGCCCCGAGCAGCAGCGGCACGATCTGACGATCGGTCGCATCCGGCAGGCGGCCGAGGTCCGCGCTCCCGACCGGAGCCGGTTTCGGGCGTCCCCACTCCCCGTTCTTCTTGCGTTGCCGCGACTGCAGATCGAGTGCGAGGGTATCGCCCGCAATGGTCGCGGCGCGGTCGACGACGTAGACCAGTTGCGCGTCGGCAAACCGCGGCGGTGGCGCCTCGGCGAGATTGCGCGAGAACTCCTCGAGGAACTGTTCCCAGGGCCGCGGCCGTCGCGGCGCATCCCGTCCCGCGCGGCGCGCCGTTTCGGCGGCCGTCGCGTACTCAGGATCGGAGGGGGACAGAATGCCGGCCGGTTCGATCGTCGCCGTGTCGGGGAGCGCCGCATCGCCGAGCAGGAACCCGCGGCGCTCGGCCTCGAGCAGCGCCGCCCAGATGTGTTTGCAGATGACGAAGCGATCCTGGAAATAGGGACAATCGCAGGACGCAGTGACGGCGCCATTTTTTCCGCGATCGATGCGGACCGCGTAAGTACGCTCGCCGCGCACGGAGGCATCCGCCGACCACGGCGTGCCTGCGATCGCGCGCACCGCGCCTTCGAGGTGATAGGCGCGCCCCTTGACGCGGCTGCCGCCGGGCACCTGCGGCGCGAGCCCGCGCGTCAGCGGCTTGAGCTCCGAACCCTCAGCCATGAGCCCTAAAAGCCCGCGCCTTTCTAGTTTCCGCGGTACACGCTCATCCACAGCGGCAGCAGATCGGTGAATGTCTGTTCCACTGCGCGCGTCAGCTTCGTCGCGTGTTCCATCGTGTCCGCATCGGCGGGGCGATCGGCAAAGAACCAGCGGCCACAGAAGATCCATTGGTGTTGGCGCGGCTGCGCGGTCATCAGCCAGGCGACCGCGTCCTTGGGCAGCAGATCGGTCGAGGGCGGCTGATCGCCGTGCTGAATGAAACCACCGTTCGCGCCCATCCAGTCCGTCAGCAATTGCCGCCATTCGGAAGACACCAGCAGTTGAAAGCGCTCGAATTGCGCCAGGATCCGTTCCCGGCCGACTTCGCGCTCGGGCCCGTCTTCGCCTTGCGCGAGATGGAACCCGATGCCGGCGCGGACAGCGTTCCGTCCCCAGCGCGAGGCGGCGAACAAGCCAAGATTGAACTGCGGCTCCCAGCGCCCGCCGTGGTGGAGCGCGTAGATGTGGCCGGGGCCTCCAGGATAGAAGCTGCTGCGGCGAAACAGCTTGCCGCCCGACTGCCCGGCGCGGTGCCGCGCCTCGACGACCTTGTCGGCGAATGGCCGCTCGTTGAGCGCCATCAGGATCGCTTCGATTCTCGGCGCGAGCGCTTCGAGAGCCGCCGGTGCAGCCAACTGCGACAGGGTGGCGAACTCGGGCCGTCCGAAACCTCCGACCACCGGGGAATCGCGCTTCCCGGACGTCCTGGCGCGGGGTTTCCTGGTCGGCGGAACCGTGGGGCTGAGCCTGGCGCGGCGTCGCGACACCTCCTGCTGGAGGCTGCTGGCAATCGTGTTCTGTGGATTCAGGTGCAGCGCCGTCTCCAGCGCAGTCGTCGCCTCGTCGAGCTGGCCGAGCTCGAGACAGCAGCGGCCCAGACGCGTCCAGGCGGCGGCGTTTCCGGGCGCCACACGCGTCAGTTCCTCGTTGGCGTCGCGCGCCTCGACGCCGAACTCACCGCGTCTGGCGAATCCGGTCGCCCGTTCCTCTAACGATGCGATGGCAGTCACACAACATCATACTTCCGGGCGAGGCCCGTTCCCGGACGCTGCGTGCTCGCGTGCCCGCAGTGGCAAAACAAACGCTTCTTGCATATGGTTGTGCCGGCGACGATGTGGCGCCGCACGGAGCAGTGACAAGGAGCCGATGTGGCGAAACGCACGATCAAGCAGGTAGCGAAGAAGACGGCCAGGCGCAAGGTCGCCGCTCGGGCCGCCGCGACGCGCAAGTCGCGCGCACGGGTGAAGCCGAAGAAGCCGTCGGCGATGGGCTCGACCGCCGCCACCATCAAGGGCGCCCTCGCGGGGGCGGTGGCGAGCGTCAGCAGACGGCTGTCGGGCGCGCCCGACGCGCTCGCGCTGCTCGAGGCGGATCATCGCCGCATCGAGGATCTGTTCAGGCGCGGCGAGAAAACCACCGCGCGCGGCGTGAAGACGCGCAGCGAGCTGCTGCAAAGAATCGACGCGGCGCTCAATGCGCACGAGCTGATCGAGGAAAAGATCCTCTATCCCGCGCTGAGGGTCCATCCCGAGGCGCATGACATCGTGCTCGAGGGCATCCAGGAACATCATGTCGCCGACCTCATCTTGAAGGAACTGCGCGCGCTCGATCGCAACGACGAGCAGTGGGGCGCGAAGTTCAAGGTGCTCAAGGAGGACATCGAGCACCACATACAGGAAGAGGAAGGACCGATGTTCCGCACCGCGAGAGGTCTCTTCAGCCGCGACGAGTTGCGCGAGATGGGCGTACGGATGAGCAAGATGAAGGCACAAGCGTCGTAGCGCGAGCCTTCGCGTGCAGTACTATAGATGCATGCCCGCTCAGCCCGCTCTGTCCCTCACCATCAGCGGCGACCTCACCGCGGGTGAGGACCTGACCATCGACTACATCTTCGACGGATCGATCCAGCTGCCCGGGCACCATCTCATCATTGCCGCCGGCTCGCGCGTCCACGCCGCCGTCGCGGCAGAGATCGTGACGGTGCATGGGCACTTCGAAGGTCAGATCGAAGCGGAGGCGCTCCACGTCTCGGCGGGCGCCAACGTCAACGCCACTGCGATCGCCAAGAAGCTGACGATCCAGGACGGCGCCGAGTTCACCGGCGCTGTGAACACCGAGCGGGCGCGCGCCGCCGGAGACGTCGCGCGGCACCGGGCGGCGAAGGGATAGTTGGTGGTTCGACAAGCCCCGTCACGATCCTTTGCTCCAGCTCGCCAGCCGTGCGCGCTGCTCCGCTGACACGTCCGGCCGCACTCGCAGTGTCCAGCGGTCGGCCGGTTCCTCACCCAGGGTTACGTCGAGGCGCTTGAGTTCGTCGCGCCGCGCCACCAGCAGCACGATCTTGCGACCCGGCCGGTACGCCGCGAGGCGCGCCGCCAGGTTCTCCGGCAGCACGCGGAAGTCGTCGATCGCGAGGATCTCGTCGCCCGGGTTGACGCCCGCCGCATGAGCGGGCGTCCCGCGCGGGACGTTCTCCACCATTAGGCGTCCCGCCTCGATCTTCGTCTTGGCGCCAAGCCAGCCGGACGCCGCGACCGGAGCGGTCGCGAACCGCAACCCGAACCAGTCGAGAGCCGGGTCGTAATCCACTTCTCCGGTAGACTCCAGAGCCGTCCGGAACCAAGGCGAGAGGTCCACTCCCGCGATCTCATTCGCCACGTTCCTGAAATCATCCGGCGTGAATCCGCGCGCGCCCGAATAGCGCGCGAAGGCGAGCCGCATGACGTCGTCCAGGCTCTTTGCGCCGGCGGTGGCAGCGCGGATGCGCCCGTCGAGGAGGAAACCGAGCACCGCGCCTTTGGTGTAGTAGCTGATCGCCGTGTTCACGGTGTTGGCGTCGGGCCGGTATTGCTTGATCCAAGCGTCGAATGACGCCATGTGCGCCGATTGAGTGAGCCGCCCCGGCGTCGACTGGAGAGTGCGGATGATCGCCGACAGCTCCCGCAGGTATTCGTCGCCGGTGTAGAGCCCCGCGCGCGCCAGTTGCAGGTCGGCGTAGTAATCGGTGAGTCCTTCGGAGATCCACAGGCTCCTGGGATAGACCTCATGCTCGTAATCGAATGGACCGAGCTCGAGGGGACGGAGGCGCTTGACGTTCCAGAGATGAAAGTACTCGTGCGACGCCAGGCTCAACCAGGCGAGGTAGGTGTCGCGCGTCGACGTCGCCCACCGGCTCGCCATCATCGTCACGCCGTTCTTGTGCTCGAGGCCGCCGCTCGCGCTCACCAGCAGATTGAAGAAGACATATCTGTCGTACGGCAGCGATCCCCAGAATTGCTTGTCGATCAGGACGATTCGCTCGAGGTCGCGCGCGGCGCGCGCGCCGTCGAACACGCCGCCTTCGCCGACATCGACCAGCAGGTGCGGCTTGCCGTCAACGGTAAAGCGGTGGATCGCCGGATTGCCGGCGACGATCGGCGAATCGACGAGCGTGTCGTAGTCCGGCGCGCGGTAGTGGTTCGGCGCCCCGCCGGGGGCCTCCGCCATGGCGCTGACCGAGGTGCGCCAGGCCGGGGGCAGCTCGATGGTGACGTCGTGCGCACGGTTGTATTCCGGATTGGCCGCGCCTGGCGCATCGGCGAGAGTCATGAAGGTCGGAGCGCCGTTGATCAGCGCGAAATCCGCGTCGACCCAATTGGTGCGCACCGTCATCTCGTGCGAGTAGACGCGATAGGTCAGCGTCACTTCGCGCGCACCGTCAGACGCAATCCGCCAGCGGTTCTTCGTGGTTTTCTCGATCGGGAGGAGGCGGCCACCAGCCGCCGCCTTGACCTCTTCCACGTTGCGCTCGTACTCGCGAATCAGATAGGACCCCGGCGTCCAGACCGCCATCATCATCTCGACCGACGAGCGGCCGTCGGTGGGGACGACCGCTTCGACGTCGAGGTAGTTGGTCTGCGGCGCCGGAAAGCGCACGGTGTAGCGGATGGCCTCTCGCGTCTGCGCGCGAGCCGGGACCACGGCCGCGATCGTTGCGATGATGACAAGGAGCAGCTCCCTGTGGCCAGCCTTCCGCCCGCGACGCCAGACTTGTGTCATATTTATCCGGTGACTGCTGCGATTTTCCGCGTTGTGTCCAGGATTGTACCGTTGGCCGCGTGCGCCGTGTTACTGATTGCGGCCGGCTGCGGCGGCTCCACGACCGGTCCGTCGTCGCTCGCCCCTTTCAGCCAGGTGGACCTGCGGCTTGGCACGGGCACCCAGGCAGCCGCCGGCAACCTGTTGAAGGTCAACTACACGGGATGGCTGTACGACCCGACCAAGGCTGACTCGAAGGGACTGCAGTTCGACACGTCGGCGGGGTCGGCGGGGTTCACCTTCACGCTCGGGGTCCAGCAGGTGATCGCCGGTTGGGATCAGGGACTGGTCGGAATGAAAGTCGGCGGGGTGCGAAAGCTCGTCATCCCGCCATCGCTCGGCTATGGCGGGGTCCGCAACAGTTCGATTCCGCCGTTCACGACATTAATCTTCGAGGTCGAACTGCTCGAAGTCGGCCTGACCGGCTCCTAGCGGCGCTCAGCGCGACAATCGGATGCGCACTCCGAATCCGACAAAACGCAAGCGGTCGTCGACCAGTCCTTCTCCCTTGTCTTCCGCGTTGCCCTTGATTTTCGCAAAGCTGATTTCACCGTAGAGGGCAACCTTCGGGGTGACCCAGCCTTCGGCTCCTCCGCCGTACATCAATCCCCACCCATGTGTCCGCTGCGCGAAGGACTGTGACGCCTTGTCGATCGTTTCGGTGGAACTGAGCCGCGACTGATGGAAGGCCGTGCCGAAGAGTCCATACGGACGGAACGGCCCCGCGGGAATGCCGAGCTTGGCGACGATCGGGAAGACGTCAAGATCGAACGTCGTGTCGAACGCGAACGTGTCTCCCCCCTTGGCCGTGACGCTGCGAGGCTTCAGGTAGCCGCCCTCGGCCGCGAGCCATCGCGTAAACCAATACGTCCCGCCGAACGAATAGCCGAAGCCGCCGTTGTTGCCGTCGCAGCCCGGGGCGTTGCCGCAGGCGATGAGGAAGGCGTCGCGCAGCTTGCCCAGGCCCGATCCGCCGAACAGCGTGATGCCGGTGGGTGACGGCCGCTTTTCGCTTGGCGCTTCTTCGCCGTCCGCCGGCGCCGGCCTGGGCGGTGTGTAGGCGCCCTTGACCAGCAGCATGGCCGGCTGCAGACCGCCGATGTCCACGACCAGGGTGTTGACGCGCTTCACCAGGAACAGGCCGCTGACTTCGCGGCGATCGCACCCGGCTGCCGGCGGCGCCGGACGCCTGTTACGGTCCGCCACCAGCACACGCCGGTTCGCCTGACAGACGTCCACGTACACGTTCGTGTCCATCTCGCCGGGTTCCGGCATCTTCAGATCGACGGTCACGATGCCGTCGGCGCCGGCCGTGCCGGTTCCGGCGACGGTGTCGTTGAGCAGGACTTCGACGTTCGATCCCGCCGGAGCGTTCCGCACCATCACGGTCTGGGCTGCCGCTGCCGCGACGCCCGCCGTCAG
>JANPCT010000911.1:0-3877 GCA_031431095.1 Acidobacteriota bacterium
ACCGCGACAACGCCGGCGGCGAACGACCCGAATCGGAAGGACTGGATCCAACTGTTCAACGGGCGTGACCTCGACGGCTGGACGCCGAAGTTCGCGAAGCACGATCTCGGGGAGAACTTCAACGACACGTTCCGCGTCGAGAACGGGCTGCTGCAGGTCCGCTACGACAAGTGGACGCGCTTCGGCGCCGAGTTTGGCCACATGTTCTACAAGGAGCCGTTCGCCTATTACCGGGTGGCTGCCGAATACCGCTTCGTCGGGCAACAGGTGGCCGGCGGTCCCGGCTGGGCGATGCGCAACAACGGACTGATGCTGCACAGCCCCGATCCGAAGACGATGCTGAAGGACCAGGATTTCCCGATCTCGATCGAGGTCCAGCTGCTCGGTGGCCTGAGCGACGGCAAGGCGCGCACGACCGCCAATCTCTGCACGCCGGGCTCGAACGTGGTGATGAACGGCAAGCTGCACACCGCGCACTGCACGAACTCGACGTCGAAGACGTATGACGGTGATCAGTGGGTGCGCGTGGAAGTGGAGGTCCACGGCGACGAAACGATCCGGCACATCGTCGAGGGAGCCACCGTCCTCGAGTACACGAAGCCGCAGATGGGGGGCGAGGCGGTCGCGCCAGTCGATCCGGCGGTGAAGGTGGACGGCACGCCGATGACGAAGGGCTATATCTCCATCCAGGCGGAAACCGCGCCCGCCGATTTCCGCAAGATCGAGCTCCTCAATCTCGAAGGCTGCATGGATCCGAAGGCGTCGAACTACAAGGCCTACTTCGTGAAGGCCAACCCGGCGGCTTGCCGCTAGTGCTCACCGATGGCGGGATCGGGGTAACGGCTACAGTATGTCCATGGGCTTTCGCGCCTGGATAGTCGTCGCCGCGGTAATCGTCAGCGCCCCGACCCAGTCGCCGCTCGGCGTGCTGCGACTCAGAATCACGATCGTCGACGCCGACCGCAACACCCGGCCGGTACCGCGCCACGCCCTTCTCGTCAGCCAGAACCCTTCCAGCGCGGCGCCGCAGCGCCTCGTCACTGCGGCCGATGGCACCGCGGAAATGCGTCTGCGCCCGGGTAACTACACGGTGGAGTCGGACGAGCCGCTGGTATTCCAGGGCCAGGCGTACCAGTGGGCCCGCACGGTTGATATCACCGCCGGGCAGACCATCGTGCTCGATCTGACCACGGACAGCGCACAGATCGAAGCGGCGGCCACCGTATCCGCGTCCCCTTCGTACGTGCCGGCGGCAGGCAGCGCGTCGGCGCTTCTGCTCGACTGGCAGAACAGCGTCGTCTCGATCTGGAGCCCGACGGCGCTCGGGGCCGGGTTCGTCATCGATTCGCGAGGCCTGATCGCCACCAATCAACGGCTGGTCGGCAGAGCGAGAGTGCTGGAGGTGCAAATCTCGTCCAGCGAGAAGTTCGCGGCACGCGTGCTGGCGAGTGATCCTGACAAGAACGTGGCCATCCTGTGGGTGGACCCGAAGGCGATCGCCGCGGCGCGTCCGGTGAAGCTGGGCTACGCCGAATCAGGCAAGCCGCCCGCGGACCAGGACAAGCTCTTCGCGATCACGACCGCGATCCGCGATGCGAAGAGCACCACGTCGGGAACCGTCAGCCGCGTCATGGCACACACCCTCCGGTCCGACGTCCGGGTGGACGACGACAGCCTGGGCGCGCCGCTGTTCAACCCGGCCGGCGAGGTGGTGGCCATCACCGCGCCTGACGACGGCACGGACACGGGCGCCGGCTATCACGCCGTTCGCATCGACGAGGCGCGCGGAGTCATTGCCGCGGCAGAGAGGAAAATGGCGACGACCGACGCGCCGGACGCCGCGCGCCGTCCAGTCGATCCCATCCGGCCATTCGAGGACGACGCGTTGAAGGAGGCGGCGAAGCGCCGCGCCGGCAGTCTCGCTCCGTACCGCATTGCCGCGGCAGACTTTGACGTCAGCCTGATCACTCCGGTGCTCGTCTACGCTTCGCGTCATCAGGGCGAGGGGGGCGGCCGCGATACTGGCGGCGTCCGCAGCGCCACTGACATGCCGGCGGCGCTTCGCGCGCTGCAAGGGTTCGAGAACTGGGACGACTACGTGCGCAACGATCCGCCGGTGCTGATGGTGCGGGCGACGCCGAAGCTGGTGGAAAGCCTGTGGAAGACCCTGGGCCGTGTCGCGGCGCAATCCCAGGGCGTACAGATTCCGGCGATGAAGCACATCAAGGCGGGCTTTGCGAGCATGCGAATGCTCTGTGGCGCCGCTGAGGTCACCCCCATTCATCCCTTCAAAATCGAACAGCGCGTCGGAGAGAACGACGTCGTCTACGAAGGGCTGTATGTGTTCGATCCCGCCTCGGTCGGCCCGCACTGTGGCACGGTGACGCTGGTTCTGTTCTCGGACAAGGATCCGGACAAGGGGGACAGCCGCGTAGTCGAGCCCGGTATTCTGCGGCGGATCTGGGACGACTTCGCACCCTACCGCACCGGTGCCGCAGAAGTTCCGCGATAGGCTTATGGGGTGGTGACATCCGGTCAGCCGGCGGAACCGGCGGTCGAGTTCGACAACGTCTCCCTCGCTTTCGACGATCACGTCGTCCTGAAGGACTTGAGCTTCACGGTGCCGAAGGGATCGATGCGCATCCTGCTTGGTGCGAGCGGTGCGGGGAAGTCGCTGATCCTGAAGCTGATCCTCGGTCTGCTCCGCCCCGATGCCGGCACGATCCTGGTGAACGGCAATCGCGTCACCGAAATGTCCGAGCTCGATCTGCTGAAGATGCGATCCGACGTCGGGATGGTGTTCCAGGAGAATGCGCTGTTCGACTCGCTGACGGTGGCGGAGAACGTCGGCTATCGGCTCTATGAAGAGAGCGACATGCCCCTGGATGCGGTGCGGGCGCGCGTCGAGGAGGTGCTCGAGTTCCTCGGGCTTGGCGAGTTCATCGACCGCATGCCTTCGAATCTTTCCGGCGGACAGCGCCGCCGTGTCGGCATCGCGCGCGCGATGGCCTCGAAACCGTGCCTCATGCTGTTCGACGACTCCACGACCGGGCTCGATCCGGTGATCTCGGCGACGGTGGACGACGAAATCGTCAAGCTCCGCGATCTCGAGCAGGTCACTTCGGTGGCGGTGTCGCAGCAGATTCGTGACGCCATGTACATCGCCACGCACAAGACCGTGCGCACCAACGGCAGGATGGAAGTGGTGCCGGTGGCCGAATCAGAAGGCACGCGGACCGAGTTCATGGTGATCCACGAGGGACGTATCCTGTTCCAGGGTGCGGCTGCCGAGCTGACGGCATCGAACGACCGTTACCTGCAGCGGTTCCTCTATCGCACCATGCCGCCCTGGTAGGTGCGGACCGGCACGACCGCCTCGCCGCGTCACGTGCGCGGCTCTTTCGTAGCACCGGCTTCCAGCGCCAGTCCACGAAGTCAGTGCTGCGCGTCGTGGGCCAGGAAGCGTCGATACGCGTCGTTGTTCTCCTCGATCTGCGATCGATAGTCGAGTCCGGCGAGAAACGTTTCGAACGAGGCGCCTTCCGACGGCGGCACTTCGAAGGCCGCCAGCACGCGGCCGAAATCGGCGCCATGATTGCGATAGTGGAACAGGCTGATGTTCCAGCGCCCGCCGACGGCGTCGAGGAAGTGCAGCAGCGCGCCAGGGCGCTCCGGAAACTCGAACCGGCACACGCGTTCGGAGGCGACGGCGGGCGCCCGCCCGCCGACCATGTGACGCACGTGGAGCTTGGCCATCTCGTTGCCCGAGAGATCCGCCGTTTCGTAGCCGAGTTCGCGCAGCCGCGCCGCCAGTTCGTGGCCTTCGCCGTGCGATCGGGTGGCGACGCCGACAAAAATCTGCGCCTGCTCGCGTCCG
>JANPCT010000912.1:0-4679 GCA_031431095.1 Acidobacteriota bacterium
GTGGGGGATCGTCCAGTACCTGATCCTGAATTTCGATCACCTGGGCCGGCGCCCGCAGGGCGCGCTCGGGCTCTACATGACCTACTCCGGCCTGCTGATGCTGGTGGCGTGCGCCGCCGTCTCGCGCGTCATGTTCGCGCGGCAGCATCGCGCGTGGGCCGCGCTCGTGCTGCCGGCGCTCATCCTGGCGCTGATCTTCACGTTCACGCGCAGCGCCTGGGTCGGCGCCTGCGTCGGCATGGGGTTACTGTTCCTGCTGCGCGATTTTCGCCTGCTGGCGCTGCTGCCGGTCGCACTCGGATGCTTTCTCGCCGTCGCGCCGGCGGCGATCACGACGCGGCTCTACTCCACCTTCAGCCTGAAGGATCCGTCGAACGCCGACCGCGTCGCGATGATGCGCTCAGGCCTGCACATCATCCGGGACAAGCCGCTCACCGGCGTCGGGCCCGACATGGTGATCCAGGTCTACTCGCACTATCGCGACAAGGGCGCGGTCAACCAGCTGAATCCGCACCTGCACAACGTGCCGCTGCAGATCGCCGCGGAGCGCGGGCTGCCCGCTCTTGCGGTGTGGATCTGGTTCATCGCGCGTCTGGTGCGCGATTTCTTGAAGCGGCGGCGGTCCGACTTCCCGTCGCTGTCGAACGGCGGGCTCGCGGCAATCGGTGCCATGCTGGCGGCGGGGCTGTTCGAATACAATTTCGGCGACTCGGAATTCCTCATGCTGTTCCTCGTTCTCGTCACCCTGCCGTATGCGGCCGAGCGCGCGCCGGCGCCCGGCTCCGTAGCGATGCCTCATGCCAGCCGCGCCAGCTGACCTTGGCGTCCTGCTCGCGCGGGCCCGCGGCCGCGCGATCCTGATCGTCGGCGACCTGATGCTCGATCATTTCGTGATCGGCAGGGTCGATCGTATTTCGCCAGAGGCGCCGGTCCCCGTCGTGCAGTTCGATCATGAGAGCTTCCGCCTGGGCGGCGCCGCGAACGTGGCGCACAACGTCGCGGCACTCGGCGGACAGGTGGAGATTGCCGGTGTCGTCGGCAACGACAGCGAGGGCACGAGGCTGCTCGCCGAGATGCGGCGCGCCGGCATCGGCACCGCCGCGGTGGTCGTGGATCGCGACCGCTGCACCACGCGCAAGCTGCGGGTGGTGACGACGAGGAACCAGCAGGTGGCGCGCATCGACTACGAGTGCGACCGCGCCGTCGAGGGGGAGCTCGAGACGGTGCTGGCGGCAAAGATCCGCGACGCGGCCGCGCGCGCCGACGTCGTCCTCGTCTCCGACTATCAGAAGGGCACCATCACGGCGGCCACCGCGCGCGCGGCAATCGAGGGCGCGAAGGCGCGTGGCGTGCCGTCGCTGGTCGATCCGAAGGTGCCGCACATCGGCCTGTATGCCGGCGCCTCGCTGGTGACGCCGAATCACCACGAGGCGGAAGCGGTGACGCTGCTGCGGATCCGCAGTGCCGCGGAGGCGCGCTCGGCGGCGCAGCGCTTCCGGGAGCACGCGCACTGTGACAGCGTGCTGATTACGCGCGGAGAGCACGGCATGTGGCTGCTCGGACCCGATGGGGAGTTCGACCTTCCGGCGGAAGCGCGGGAGGTAGCGGACGTGACGGGCGCCGGCGATACCGTCATCGCCGCGATCGCGCTCGGCCTTGCCGGCGGCGGGTCGTTGAGAGACGCCGCCCGTCTGGCCAACCGCGCCGCCGGGCTCGCGGTCGCGCGGTTCGGTCCAGTGGCGATCACGGCCGAAGAACTCGCGCAGGCTCTCTGACCGGCTCCTGCCACCGCGCGCTGTGGCGCCCGCCTACGGGCGCGAACCCATCCACCTCGCCAGCTTCTCAGCCTTCGTCCGGCGGACTTCCACAGGCAGATCGATCGGCTGCTCGCGGTAGGCGGCGGCCGCCTCTTTCACGGACATCCCCGCGATGAAGGCGTCCGCGAGACGGCACGCGATGGCGCAGTCGTAGCCTGGTTTGTTGCCCCAGTAGTGCGCGAACCACTGGTCGGCCGGCTTGAGACGGCCGGCGCGTCCGAGGACGATGCCGGCCACGAGCTGTTCGGTGGCGAAGTGTCGAACGCCGCTGCTGCCGAGGGAGTCGTAAAGCGCGAGAGCCTCGTCGAGCCGGCGCCGATCCCCCGCACCCACGGCGAGAACGCCGGAGTTCCACATCGCGTCGTCGACGCGGATGCCATGCGATCGCAGCGCGGCCCACAGCTTGCGGTTGCCGCGGCGGCGGCTCTGCGACAGCACGTATTCCCGCTTGTGCATGAAGCGATCGCCCGCGTGCAGCGCCGCCACGAACGAGTCGAGCGGCTGCCGCGCCAGGACATCGGCGTCGAGGAGCACCGTCGGGCCGGCCGCTGTCGCCGCGACGGCGCGAATCAGTTCGAGCTTCTGCCGCATGGAGAACGGTTGCGGTCCGCGCCACGCCTCCAGCCGCGCGGCGTCCAGGTACTCGATCTCGACGCGCGTGCCGAACCAGACGTAGCACTCCGGACGATCGGTCGCGACCACGATCTCGTACGGCGCCGGCGCGTGAGCCACCAGCGAGACCAGCAGCATCACCGACTGCCGGTACACCCCGGGCGCATCGCCATACGCGAGCGTGACATAGCGGACCATCAGAAGGGCTTCAGGCTCAGGGCTTTATGGCTTCAGGCGCTCGTCATGGCCCACAGCGGTTGGAGATGAGCAGCAATTCGGGGAGCGGCTGCCTCGCGAGCACCTGGCGCAGCTTGACCTCGAAGGTCGGGCGGCGATCGATGACGCAGGCGCGCGCCCCGATCTGCGGCGACAGCGCGGCGTAGTCGTCGGCCGACAGTACCGCGTAGACGTGCCGGTCGGCGAGCATCGCGCGCACGAACGGCGCTTCGTCGACGTACTGATCGACGTGGCGCCGCAGGTAGTAGACCATGCTGGGCAGTGAGACCTGGTAGTGAGCCACGACGTCACCAGGGCCCAGCCGCTCCTGCAACACCCGGCTGAAGTGCGGCACCGGCTTGTAACGCTCGAACTCGGGCAGCACGCGGACGACGAACGCCCAGTTCACGGCCACCACCGCCGCCAGCAGCGACACGGCGGATGCGTGCGGTTGGCGAAATACCGCCAGCAACAGCGTGACGAGTCCGCCGGCAAGGCCGACCGCGCCGACGATGAACGCGGCGTCCAGGGCGTAGACGCGCCCCGCGGCTTCGAACAGGTACAGCACGGCGGCGCCCGCCATGCCGAGCAGTGCCCCCGCGATCGCCAGGGTGACGCTGAGACCGCGCGTCGAGTTCCTGCCGGCAAGCCCTCGCTCCACCGCGATGCCGCCAAGCGCCGCCACGGCGGAGACAATCGGGAAGATATAGAGGTCCTGCTTGCCCGCGGAGAGCGAGAAAAAGAAGACGATCGCCACGATCCAGCACCACAGCAGCGTCTCGATGCGGTGCCGTGATCTCCAGGCGCCGTACGCCGCCAGCGGCAGCAGCAGCGACCACGGGAAGGCATCGCTCAGCACGATCGGCAGATAGAACCATGGCCCGCGATGCTGCCGCACACCAACGCCCGAAGTGAAGCGCTCCACGTTCTCGCTGACCAGAAACGACTTGATGTAGGTCCAGCCGTACTCGTGATAGAGCGCGGCGTACCAGGGCACGACGATGGCCGCGACGATGACGATGCCGAGCGGGATCATCATGCTGGTGAGGCGCGTCAACTGGCGCGTGACCGCGAAGTACAGCGCGAAGGCGAGAGCCGGCAGCGCGATGGCGACGGGGCCCTTGGTGAGGACGCCCAGGCCGATCGCCACGTACATCAACGCCAGCCAGCGGCGCCGCCGCCCGGGGTCGCGTTCGCTCACCGCAAAGAACGCCAGCGTGAGCGACAGAAACGCCGTGATCCAGATGTCGATGAAGATACGCCGCGCGAACATGACGAGGCGCGGATCGGCCGCCAGACCCGCCGCCGCCCACAGCGCCGCCGAGCGGGGATTGAACGCCGGCGATCGCGACTCGTCCGCCGGCGCCAGGCCGTCGCCGCGTCCACGCACCTTGCCGTCCGCCAGCCGGGCCAGCGCATAGGCGCACGCGATGATGACCATCGCGCCGATCGCGATCGCGAAGCGCTGCGCCGTCACCGACACACCGGCCAGCCGGTAGACGGCCGCGACGATCCAATAGCTCAGGACCGGCTTGTTGAAACGCGGCAGGTAATTGAAGGTCGGGTTGAGGAAGTCGTTCGACTCGATCATCTCGCGCGGCGTCTCGACGTAGAACGCTTCGTTGGCGTCCCAGATGGCCGAGTTGCCGAGCGCGACGAAATACACCGCGGCCGCGACCGCGAGCAGGACGGGCAGCAGGTTCCGCCTGAAGGCGGAAGCTACAGGTCCATCGGCGGAAGCTACAGGTCCGTCGTTAGCGGCGGATCTGTCGTTCGCGGCGGGTCTGTCGTTAGTGGCGGAAATGGCGGCGCCCCGTGAAGACCATGGCCAGGCCGCGCTCGTCGGCGGCGGCAATCACCTCGGCGTCGCGCATCGAGCCGCCGGGCTGCACGACAGCGGTTGCACCCGCGTCGGCGACCGCATCGAGACCGTCGCGGAACGGAAAGAACGCATCCGACGCGACGACACTGCCCTTCAGAGACGGCGCCGCCGGCCCCGAGCCTGTCGAATGGGCCGACTGGGCGGCCTTCATC
>JANPCT010000913.1:0-9174 GCA_031431095.1 Acidobacteriota bacterium
CACATCGCCCGCCAGAACATCGGACAGGCACGCGGCGTCTCGTTGTGCACTCGTCCACAGTTCCCGAAAGGACGCAGTGACCGCACCGATGTGGAGCGCGGGCGCGTCGGGCCGACGGGCCGCCTGATCCGCCAACCGCTGATGCGCCCCCATCATGAAGTCACCAGCGTGTCAGCTGTGGCCACCGTCGTCGAGGCCTGGGTACGGAACACGCCTCCGGAAATCCCTGAACTGATCTCCATGGCGCTACGTTCGTCGACATGTCGACGCCAGATGTTGAGGTTCTCGTCGTCGGCGCCGGGCCGGCTGGCTCCGCTGCCGCCCTGACCGCGGCGCGAGCAGGCCGCTCGGTGGCCCTGCTCGAACGAGGACCGTTTCCCGGCTCGAAGAACGTGTACGGCGGGGTGATCTACGGCCGCATCCTCGATCAGCTGATTCCTCGCTGGTGGGAGCAGATTCCGGTGCAGCGATGGATCACCCGCCGCGGCACGATGCTCCTGACCGATCACCAGAGCATGTGCCTGGACTACCGCACGACAACCTGGGGGAAACCCCCGTACAACGGATTCACGACCTTCCGTCCCGACTTCGATCGGTGGTTCGCCGACCAGGCGGTAGCCGCAGGGGCGGAGCTCATCACCTCGACCACCGCCACCGGTCTGCTTCGCGACTCCCGCGGCCGCATCTCCGGGGTCCGGACCGACCGAGACGGTGACCTCACCGCTCGAGTCGTGATCGCCTGCGACGGCGTCAACTCATTCCTCGCCAAAGAAGCCGGCCTCTACGAACACTCCGCTGCCGAGAACTTCACCCTCGGCGTCAAAGAAGTTCTGGCGATCCCCCGATCGGAGATCGAAGCGCGGTTCAACGTCGCTGGTGACGAAGGCGCTGACTTCGAGATTGTCGGTGGCACCCAGGGCATCCCGGGCGGAGCCTTCCTATACACGAACCGCGACACGGTGTCGATCGGGGCGGTGCTCTCGTTGACCGGACTCGCCCGGGCGAAGATTCGTCCGGAGGAGGTGATTGCGAGCTTGAAGGCACACCCGTCGCTCGCACCCTTCGTCGACGGCGGCGAGATCAAGGAATACGCCGCTCACCTGATCCCTGAGGGCGGCTTCAACATGATGCCCAAGCTCTTCACCGACGGCATGCTTGTCGCCGGTGACGCAGCTGCAATGTGCCTCGCGGCCGGGCTGTGGCTCGAAGGAGTCAACTACGCCATGGGCGCTGGGATGGCCGCCGCCGAAGCGGCCCATGAGGCGCTCAGTCGAGATGATACGTCCGCCGATAGTCTGTGCACGTATCAGACCAGACTCGAAGCATCGTGGGTTTTGCAGGACCATCGCAAGGTACGCAAGGCCGCCCATTTCCTTCTCTCCGATCGAGTGCAGAACCGGTACCCGAAGGTCGCCTGCGACGTCTTCGAGCAGCTCTTCACCGTCGAGAACCCATCACGAAAGCGCGGCGTGGCTACCATCGGGCGCCCTCTGCTGAAGCACCACGGGCTGAAGCTTCGCGATCTGGCACGAGATGCCCGAGACGCGTTCTCCATCTTTGGGTAGGGGTCCGCGCTACGTTCGTCTTCGTGCGAACCGACGTGATTGCTTTTGACGACCGGATGGAGACGGTGGACTTCCGGGTGTCGCACACCCCTCACATCGTCGTGGATTCCGATCTGTGCCGCAGCTGCACGACCAGCGCCTGTGTCCATGCCTGCCCGGCCAAGCTGTTCGTCCCCACCAACGATGGCGGCATCTTGTTCAACTACGAACAGTGTTTTGAGTGCGGCACGTGCTACCTCGTGTGCAACACCGAAGGGGCGATCAGCTGGTCCTATCCGGAGGGCGGACACGGCGTCGTCTTCCGTCACGGCTGACCGAGCCCGAACCGGAGCTGTTGTGACCAACCCCATCGTCGTCTGCATGAAGTGGGTCGCGCTGCGGCCGGACATTGATCCCCTCGCCGGAACCGTCGCCACCGACGAACGCTGGTCCGGTCCATCACTTGCCGATCAGGCCGCTCTCGAGTTGGCGCTGCGTTTTGGTGCCGAGCGTGCTGCCGACGTGCCCGTGGTGACCGTTGGTGCGGTGCACTCCGAGACCATGCTCCGCGATGCGCTCGCCGCAGGAGCGACCCATGCGCACCGGATCCACGTCGACTCCGGCCACGACCCGCAACCGACCAGTGCAAGCGTCGCCGCGCTGCTCGCCGAAGTCATTGCGCCGTGGGAACCGTCGTTCGTGCTGTGCGGCGACTGGAGCCTTGATCGTGGTTCGGCGTCCGTGCCATCCTTCCTTGCCGCCGAACTCGGTCTGGACGCAGCGTGCGGACTGGTCGCAATCGATCGCGCCGAGGATGGAGTGTTGCGGGTCGAGCGGCGACTCGACGGCGGCCGCCGCGAAGTACTCGTGGTATCAGGTCCGGCGGTGTTGTCGGTCGAAGGCAACACGGCACGCCTTCGGCGGGCATCGCTACGAAACCTGCTGCTGGCGAAGTCCGGCAAGACCGGGTTCTACCACTTCGCGCTTTATTGGGGACAGTGGTCGTCGAACGGCAAAGGCAACCTGATCCTGTCCACGTATCCGATCACCTTCAGCAACCGCTACGAGCTGATGCGCAACTACGATCGCAGCATCGCCGAGGTTGAAGTCACCGTCAACGGCCGCAACATCTCCCTGATCCTGACCCATCTCGATCCCTACGACGCGACGCTCCGCCTCACGCAAGCGATCGAGGTGACGACGTGGTCGGCGGTGCAGCCGGAGAACCGCATCATCACGGGCGACATGAACGCGTGGCCCGATCAGGCGTCGATCGCGAAGTACAACGAGTCCTACTACGACTCCTGGACAGTCGCCCTGGGGAAGGGCGCGGCGACGACGTTTTCGGGCAACAACGGCGAGACCAAGAACGGCCGCATCGATTACATCTTCTACTCGAAAGGGTCCGCGAACCTGACCGTGAAGTCGTCGCAGGTGTACGACACGCGTGACTCGAACGGCGTCATGCCAAGCGATCACCGCCCGGTTCTGACGCACTTCATCGTGCAGTAGACAGTGCGCAGAGCGTTCGCACTCCCTCGATCCTTCGCCTGAGGGACGGCGCGACCTGAACAGCTACAGATGTCCGGAGCGGCCGGACGCCCGCGACTCACCTGTATAATAACCATCCCCCCGACTCGTTCCCGCCCGGGGGCTATACAGGTGAATCATGAAGACACTGTTGAGCACAGCGCTTGCGGAACGCCTCGTGACTGCGGCGCTCGCGGCAACGATGGTGCTGGCGCTTGCCGGTGGCGTGGAGGCGGCGGACGAGTGGCGCGAGATCAAGAGCGCGCACTTCACGGTCACTTCCAATGCCAGCGAGGCCAGCGCCAGGAGCGTCGCCTGGCAGCTCGAGCAGATGCGCAGCGCCATCGCCACGCTGTGGCCGTGGGCGAAAGTGGACCTCAATCGGCCGCTGTCGGTTTTTGTCGTCGCCGACGAGACCGCGCTCAAGGCGCTCGCCCCGATGTACTGGGACCGCAAGGGGAGTGTGCGTCCGGCGACGTTCTGGGTCGCCGGCGTGGACAAGAACTACCTGGCAATCCGGACGGACGTGGAGGCGGATGACAAGGTCAACATCAATCCCTACGTCTCGTCGTACTTCTCCTACGTCACGCTGATCCTGCAGCAGAGCGTCGCCCGTCCGATGCCCTTGTGGTTCAGCCGCGGCCTCGCCGGTCTGATCAGCAACACGATCGTGCGCGATTCGACGGTCCTGGTTGGCGCGCCGATCCCATGGCACCTGGAGCGCCTGCGCGCCCGAACCCGCATGGACCTGCCGACGCTCCTCAGGATGAGCGGCAGCGCGCCCGAGTTCCTCAAAGCTGAGGATTTGTCAACATTCGACGCGACGTCGTGGGCGCTGGTCCACTACCTGCTGTTCGGCGAGCGGGGCGTCCGCTGGCCGCGGCTCGATCGATTCGCGCAACTCGTCGCCCAGGGGACCGAGCCCGACGCCGCGTTTCGCCAAGCGCTGGGGTCGCCAGACTCGCTCGACGGCCCGTTCACCACCTACATCAATCGCAGCATCTTCACCTTCCGACAGGTGAACGTCGACGCGTCGGTCAAGCGCGAGGGTTTCTCCGTGCGCGAGTTGCCGGCGGGCGAGGCCGCGGCGCGCCAGGCCCTGCTGTACACGGCGATGCGACGTCCCGAGGAGGCTCGCCGCGCCATTACCGAGGCGCGTGCCGCGGGTGGCGCCCCCGACACCTTCGTCGCGGAAGGGCTGCTGTTCGACGCGGGTGGAAAACAGGAAGAGGCCAAAGGCGCCTACGCGCGCGCGGCCGATGCCGGCTCGAAGAACTCATATGCCCACTACCGGCTCGCCTCGCTGATGTGGCAGTCTCAGGCAGACCGGGAGTCCCTGTTGCAGGTCGAGAAACTCCTCAACCAGGCGTGCGTGCTCAACAACCGCAACGCCCCTGCGTACGCGCTGCTGGCCGACGTCCGTTCGGCCCTGAGCATCGGCGATCCGATGTCGATGGTTCTCCGCGCCATCTCGCTCGAACCGGCGGAGCCGCACTATCGCCTCACTGCTGCGAGCGTGCTGCGCAAGGAGGGTAAGTACGACGAAGCGCTGAAGCATGCGCGGATCGCGCTGAGCCTCGCCGATACCGAAGAGGAACGCAGACGCGCCACCGAGATGATCGAATCGCTGACCCGCGCCAAAGGCGGAGGCGCTCCCGTGGAAGCTGCTACCGCCCGGTTCGGCCAACCGGCCGCTCGCTAGTACGCGAATCGCACTTCGACGTCGCGATGCCCCCTCCGCTTCGCGCCTTCCGACGGGCGCGACTTGCCCCAGCGACCATTGCGCCTCTCAGGACTGACTGCCATCCTCGCAGAGGACGGAGCTCACGATCCCGACCAGCGCGGTGACAAGGGCGGCGATGATCCAACCGATCATGGTGTTCACCAGAGATGTAGGACAAAGACTGACGGCCGCCCCGAGTTGCGGGGGAGGAGATACACAATCCGGTCAACTGCATATCGGCGCTGACGCGTTGCGGCGTCAGTCCGTGTGTTAGACGTCAGTTGTCGTGTAATCGCCCAGACCAACGAGATGTTCTCGCGTGGATCTCCATCTGCAATCGCCAATCGGCAATGCGAGTGCCCTATGCGATGACGCCGCCGGACTTACCGCGCCGGAAACGTGCGGAACACCCGCTCGTCGTGCACATCGGGCGTGAGCGCCATCCGCGCCGGGCGCGGCGACACCTCGTCGAGCGCTTTCGCGCGGCCGAGTACCCGTTCGAGCTCCGCCACCAGGTGCGCAGGAATGCACGGCTTGGACAACATGACTTGCATGGCCACGTCGCGGGCGCGCGAGTGGACGTCGGTGGTCCAGTGCGCCGTCAAGCCGATGATCGGCACACCCCGCGTGCGCGAGTCGGCGCGGATGGCCGCCGCAAGCTCGAAGCCGCTCATGCCCGGCAGCGCAATGTCCGTGACTACGGCTGCCGGAGGATTGTTGAGCGCGAGCGGCAGGGCGTCGGCGCCATTGGCGACGCCAGTCGGTGCGAAGCCGGCGGCGGTCAGAAACTCGACGTAGCCACTGAGCGCGTTGGGGTCGTCTTCGACGATGAGCACGCGATTGCTGGTCCGCATTGCCGGGCTCGAGAGCAAGGGAAGAGCCAGCTCTGCTTCCTGCGGTGAAGACGAGGGGACCCTGCCTGCGGTGCTTCAAAATTGTACGCGGCTTGCAAAACCGTGTGAGGCGCCGGGGGATTCGATTGCCGCGACCCTAACGGCTGTCAGCCGGGGTGAGGCGCCTCGTCGGGGCCCCGTCGGGGGTCTTCGGAACGGTTGACACGCCGTCGTTCGGCGCCGCTCCTGCGCTCGACTTGTTCCGCAAACTGCTTGAAGACCGCCGGCGCCTGGGAGGTCAACTCGTCGGCTCCCTTGAGTCTCTTGAGCTTCTGCTCGAACTGCACCAGTAAATCGTTGAGATCGGCCATGGTCCGTCCTTCGCAGCAGGTGCCATTATCGCATCATGCGGCGTGCCGCGTCAGGGGTGTGGTGGCGCAGGCGGCAGACTCGTCGGCTGATTGCGATTCGCGTTGCGCTGCCAGAGCCAGCCGCCCGCGCTCAACGCCGCCAGCAGCACGCCTCGCTTGAGCCAGCGCCGCGATCGATCGTCGTTCGTTTCCGGGTTCAACAGCTTGCGGTAGGTGTCGGGATCATCAGCACGCCCTGGCGGGCGCGGTTGCGCTCGGCGCTCGGGCGCCGGCACCCACTTGCTGAGCAGCGCAAAGGATTCCGACGAACAGCGCGGGCAGGCGTTCGCTACGTGTAGTTCCTCGCAGTCAAGGCAGAGCCGGGCGACGTGAAGCTGCATGCTTCCAGTGTAGACGTGATGCCTGCGCGGCGCGCGTTCTCTCGGCGGTTGGACCTCAACCGCGAACGCCGGTCATCCGGTCGCGCGTTCACTGGTGCTCGGGGTGGTCGCAGCCGTGGAACTCGGGCAGCATCAGCCGGCCGTCGTCGCCAAGCTCCTGGCGAAGGCCGATCTCGGTGCTGTAATAGCCGCTGATCGTCATCGCCTTGATCGCCTGGAAGAATTCCACGCCGGACGCGTCGGCGGCGTCCTTGTTGCGCTCGTCTGACAGCCGCGAGAGCAGTGCGGTCTGTTGCGCGCGCGTTGCGGCAGCGAAGACGGCGCCTGTGTCGGTCCGGCTGCGCGCGTCAATCCACGCCAACCCGCGCATGAAGGCATCGCGCTGTGCGACCGGTGCGTCGGCGATCACGCGGTCGACGAAGCGGTTGACGAGCGCGGCCTTTGCTCCCGGCGTGTCGGTCTGCGGGATGATCAGTTCGGTGAGTGCGATGACGGCCTCGTTCTGCTGCGCGGTGAAGACTGCCGGCGTCCACGCCTGTGCCGCCATCTCCGGTGCCGCTGTCTGCAGCCGGGCGTGCGAGTCGGCAAATGCCGTGAGCGACTGGACCCACGGCGCGAATGCCGCGGACCCCACCGCTCCCGCGGCAAGACGCCGGAGCGCTTCGCGCCTGCCGGGTGCGGCGGGATTCATCGGGCGTTCGCCGCGATCAGAGCGCGCCACGTTTGATCTCCTGCGCCAGGCGATCGCTCGCGCGCCAGGCCATCGCGAGAATCGTCAGGGTCGGGTTCTTCTCCGTGGCGGTGGGGAACGCCGAGCCGTCCACGACCAGGACGTTTTTTACCTCGTGCATCTGGTTGAATCCGTTCAAGGCGGAACGTTTGGGGTCCGCGCCCATGCGGCACGTGCCGTGCTCGTGGATCGCGGTGCCATTCCCCTCGAGCTGACCACGACTGTAATTCACGAGCACGCCCCCGGCGGCCTTGACGATCTCCTCGACTGTGTCGAACATATGCTCGGTCATCTTGCGCTCGTTCTCGCCGATCGTATAGTCGATCTTCATCAACGGAACACCGAACCGATCGACGCGGACGGGGTCGAGCGTGATGCGGTTGTGCGCGTACGGGAGCACTTCTCCGTAGGGGTGAATCTCGAACCAGGCCGGGTGGCGCCGCTTGATCTCGGTCTTGAGCGCGGCGCCGAAGCCGGGGATCCGCTCCGAGCCGCCATGCGCGCCATTGGCACTCGCGCCGGTGTTCCAGAACTGCGCGCCGAAGCCGCGCAGATAGCCGCGGCCGCGCCCCGGCCGATGGTTGAAGCGCGGCATGTAGATGTGTTCTCCACCGATTCCGCGATCGTTGCGCGTGGGCGTGCCGGCCAGCGCGGGCAGGTAGCCGTTCGCATGAAAACGGATCTGCTCGCACAAGTAACGGCCGATCACGTCGGCGCCGTTGCCGAGCCCATTGGGATGCCTCGGGGAGCGCGAGTTGAGCAGGATTCGCGTCGAGTCCACGCAACTGGCGCCGACGACGACCACCTTCCCCCGCACCTGCTGCTCCGCGCCGGTGACGCGATCGAAGTACTGCACTGCTGACGCCAGCCCCTTGTCGTCCGTCAGGATGCGCGCGACGACGGCGTTCGACCGGATTTCGAGTCGGCCGGTGGCGAGCGCGGCGGGCAGCAGATGATCCGCCGAACAGAAGAACGAGGCCGTGTCGCATCCCGCGCCGCAGTTGCCGCAGTAGTGGCACGGCGGATAGCCGTTCAGCACCCGCGTGCGATTGGCGCGGCGTCCCGCGACGATCGGAATGTTGACGCTCCGGGCGGCCTTCTGCAGCAGGCGCTCGCCGCATCGGGGCGCGGGCGGCGGCTGATGATAGCGGCTGCCAGGCAGCGAGTCGGAGTCGTCGGTTCCACCGCACACGCCGATCAGTTGATCGACGCGGTCGTAGTACGGCCCCATGTCGGCATAGCCGATCGGCCACGGGATCTCCCAGCCGTCGCGCTCTGCCGCTTTGAAATCGAGGTCCGAATATCTGAGGCTGACGCGGCCCCACACGTTGGTCTTGCCGCCATGCCCCCACACCCGCGCCAGATCGAACGGGCGCGCATCCGGGGTGAGATACGGCTGCTCGGTCTTGTCGAGGAAGAATTGCGGCGGCCGCTCGCCGCGGGCCTGACGCTCGCGCGCTTCCCACGGCGTTACATGCGTCCAGTACTTGGACCGGTCGAACTTGGTGCCGGCGTCGAGCAGAAGCACGTCGATCCCCTGACGCGTCAGGTTCCATGCCGCCATGCCGCCCGAGGCGCCGCTGCCAATGACGATGACCGGATGAACCTTCGGCGCGTCGATGATTTGCATGCTGGAGATGTTCTACCGCACCAGCACGCCAGCCACAAACGAAATACGCATGGGTACCGTTCAAGGCCGTGCCGGGCGGGCAGAATACGCGGATGTTTACGCCATCCGCGCTCCATCTCGCGCGCGAGCTCGGCGCCGGGCACGCCGTGGCGACGGTGGCGGTCGATGCCGGATTGAAGTATCTCGCCGGGAATTTGTTCAGCGACAGGCTTAGGGCTTTAGGGCGGCGTCTCGCGATGCGCTGGTCGCGGTATGTCCCAGGGTCATCGCGCTGAAGACGATGGTGAGGACGCAGCAGGCAACCATCGTGATGAAGACACCGTTCCAGCCCCAGTTGTCGGCAATCCATCCGACACCGCTGCCGGCGATGGCCGAGCCGAAGACGTATCCGAAAAAGCCGGTGAAGCCGGCCGCGGTCCCGGCCGCCTTCTTC
>JANPCT010000914.1:0-7786 GCA_031431095.1 Acidobacteriota bacterium
GACACGCCGCCTCGGAATCGCGCCAGACTTCCCGAGCGCATAGCGCGCTGATCGCTGGCCGGTGCTATGCCTTCGCCGTGCGCGGCTGTCGCGCCCGCATCCGCTTGTATCGCAGCAACCCCAGCGAACCCCAGAAGCCGATCACCGCGTACATCAGCGCCTGGGTGACGAGAATGAAGGCGATGGCGTCGGTCCGGCTGAATCCAAAGGGGGTTAGCACCGAGACCGCAACGAACTGGTAGATGCCGACGTAGCCGGGAGTCGAGGGAAGGGCGCTGCCGACGCTCAGCCCGGCGATCAGCAGGCAGGCGACCGCGAACGGCATGGTGAAGCCAAGGGCGCGCGCCGCCCCCACCGTGCCCAGTGCGTCGAGCGCCCAGATGATCGCGGTCAGCGCGAGAAAGCGTGTCAGGCGCAGCGGCTCGTGGAAACCGCGCAGGCCGGCCAGCGCCTGACCCATCAGGCCCGTCAGCCGCGGCCGCCAGATGACGGGAATGGGAGCGAGCTCAATCACCCGTCTTCCCGCGGAGCCAAGGAGAGGCAGCACGCCGACGGCGATCGCACCGAGCAGTCCGGCGATCGCGAACGGCCGTGCCGCGCCGGCCAGCCAGCCGGGCGGCGACGGCAGCGTCAGCAGCACCAGCGCAGTGCAGACGACCAGCGCCACCGCGTCGGCGACACGCTCGGAGATAGCGGTGGCCAGAACGTAGGCGTTCGACAGACCGTGGGCGGAGGCGACGAAGAAAGTCCGCACCAGTTCACCGGCCCGCGCCGGCAGGAAGTTGTTGCCGAAATAGCCGGCGGCTGTGGCCCAGAACGCGGTCGACACGCTGACGTCGGCTTCGGCGTTCAACAGGATCCGCCACCGGTACGCCCGCAGAAACAGCGTCACCGTCGCCAGGGCCGCACACCCCAGCAGATATGTCGAGTTGGCGGCACGGACGACGAGGCGGACTTCGGTCCAGTCGATGCCCCGCAATGAGTAATAGAGAAGCGCGGCCGCGAGGAGCACGCCGAGCGCCAGCATCGTCCGTCGGCCCGCGGCGGCTGCCATCAGAAGAACCGCGCGTATTCACGCTGCTCGTCGAGCAGATTGGCGGGGGCGACGGAATGCCAGCGCCAGTGCCCGGGAGTCGGCGGATCCACGGCCTGGCGGGAGGCGTCCGGCGGGGTCACCAACTGGCAACGGTAGAGCAGCGAGATGTGATGGCCCCTGCTCTCCTGGCTGCCGACGTCCTCCAGGATGAGGAGGGGGGCGGCGCCGGGCACGATACCGGCGCCCAGCTCATCGTGCGCACACGCGCGGAGGCGATCGGCGGCGGACTCCTTGTAACGGATGATCCCGCCGGGCACATGCCAGCCTGGGCCAAAGAACTCGTCGTCGCGCCAGGTCAGCAGCGTGCCGAGGGCCGGGTCCTTGATCAGCAGGTCGACATTGACCAGCGGCGTGAGCCGGCTGACGAAGAGAAACACGTCCTCCGGCAGACCGCCGCGGGCGTCGCCGATTTCGGCTTCAATCGCCTTGATCCAGTCAGCTCGCCGGTTCGTCATCGAAGTTGATGCGTTCCTGCTCGATGACCAGCGGCCGGTTGCGGACCTGGGTGTAGATCGAACCGACGTACTCGCCCAGCACCCCCAGAAAGAACAACTGCACGGACGCCACGCAGAACAACCCGATGATCACCGGCGCGACGCCGATCGGCAGGTTGTACCAGAACAGCATCTTCATCACGAAGTAGACCAGAGCCGCCAGCAGCGTGACGACCGAGCTGAGGAAGCCGATGATCGTCGCCACTCTCAACGGAATGCGGGAGTGGTTGACAATGCCCTGCACGCCGAGGTCGTACAGCGTATAGAGGTTGTTCTTGGTGATGCCGCGCGTGCGCAGCGGCTGGGTATAGGGCACCGTCGCGTAGCGGAAGCCCAGCTCGGCGACGATGCCGCGGAAGTACGGATATGGATCGGGCAGGCGCCGCAGCACGGTGACGAACGCCTTGTCGTACAGACCGAAGCCGGTGCTGTTGCGCACCTGCCTCACCTCGGAAAGCCGGTCGATCACCCGGTAGCCGGCGCGGCGGATCGCGGACATCAGCGCCGACTCCTCCGCCGCTTCCTTGACCCCGAGCACGACCTTGTAGCCTTCGCGCCACTTGTCGAGGAACGACGGAATCAGCTCGGGAGGATCCTGCAGGTCTGCGGCCATGCCGATGACCGCGTCGCCGCGGCACTGCAGCAGAGCGTGGTACGGGGATCGTACGTGTCCGAAGTTGCGCGTGTTCACGATCACCTTGACGTTCTTGTCGGCCGCCGCGATCTCCCTCAGGATCGCGACCGTGGCGTCCGTCGATGCGTTGTCGATGAACAAATGCTCGTAGGTGTAGCCGCTGAGAGGTTGAAACACGGCGCGGACGCGCTCGTACAGCGTGCGGACGTTCTCCGCCTCGTTGTAGCAGGGCGTCAGGATGGTGATCTTCGGAATCTCAGACATTGTAGAGGAGGATCAGCTCGTTGGGGCACCCCAGCCTCTCGCGTATCTGCTCCGCGATCTCCTTCTGGAACACTCTCGAGCTGATCAGCACCGGCTCGCTTCGTTCTCGCAGCGCTTCGGGCGGAAGGATCGGCCGGCCGTGAAGCGTCTTGCCGTGATACCGCGAGTTCGATTCGACGAACGCGACGATCTCCGCTTCGCCGAGCCTGCTCGTCGCGATCAGGCGGCTGGTGTGGGTGCCGACACCCCAGACGACGATCGGCCGCTTCGCGTCGACAACGGCGTCGATCTTCGCGTGCAGCCGGCGATCGTCGGCGGCTGAAGCGGAGAGGTAGCGCTCGAGTCCCGCTGACGTGTCGGCATCGAACTCGATATGCTGCGCCACCTCGTCCTCCTTGCGGTAGAACGCCGAAATGTTCGACATCAGCGTCCTGTAGCTTTGCTCGCGGTGGTTCTGCTCGAGGAACACCTCGGTGAAGCCGTGCCGGCGCATGATGTTCCGCAGCGAAACCGGCGAGAAGAAGTTGATGTGTTCGGTGCTGAAGTCCTGGTACGGCGCATTCGGGCAGTCGGCGAACGCCGTCACGTCCGGCACCTCAACGTAGAGCAGGCCCGAAGTGTTCAGCAGCACACGCAACTGGCCGAACGCGTCGCCCAGATCGCGAAGGTGCTCCAGGACACCGACCATGATCACGACATCGAACCGCTCATCCGAGCGCGCGATCTCCTCCAGCGTCATCGTGCGCACGTCGATTCCGTAGAGGCGCTCCGCCGTCGCCGCGCACGCGGGTGACGGGTCGAGGCCGACGACCCGCGAAAAACCCCGCTCGCGAATGTTCGCGAGAAGCCGCCCGCTCGCGCAGCCGACGTCGAGGATCTGCGCCTCGGACGAGGGAACGTGCGGTGCGACGATATCGGCGATCAACGCCAGCCGCCGCGAATCGTAGCCGGACTCCTCGCCGCCGCGCTGCGCGTACTCGTACTTCGACATGTCGCGGTAGTAGCGATCGAACGCGGCCTGATCCGGGATGCCGTCCGCAAACCCGGCGCCGCAGCGCTCGCAGACGACGACGTCGTATCCGGTGACCGGTGTGGCCTGGTCCACCGTCGCAAACTGCTGGTGGAAGAACGAACGGTTCTCGGTGGCGCCACAGACCGGACACTCACGACGCAGATGGCCGCTCACCGGGCATTCCTCGAGAGGCGCTCGCGCGGCACGGCGTAACACACCAGATCCCATCCTTCTTCGTTGTGCGGCCGCAGGAAGAGTGCATAGTCGTTGCGCCACTCGCGAAGCAGCAGCGGAATCTTCCAGAGGTGATCCTGGAGGTGATAAACGCACACTGCGATCACCGGGCCGTGACGCCGGATCGTCTCCCGGCCTCCGCGCAGCGCGTCGATCTCGAATCCCTCGATGTCGAGCTTGATGAACGTCGGACGACCATCGCCGACCAGCACGTCGATGGTTTCGGCCTGGACGGCGATCGTCCCGGCGGCGGCTTCCGTGCTCGTCGCACTCGACGCCGTACCGGTCGCGTCGAGGTGCAGCACACGAGACTCGGCCCCAAGGGCGGCCTGCCGGCACTCGACGCGCGCGCGCGCCGCGGGCGGCAGCCCGACGGCAGTCGCCGTCAACTTCTCGAAGTTCGCCGGGTCGGGCTCGACGGCGAGGAGGTGGCCGAAGCGGTTGCCGTGAATCGCCGAGAGCGCGCGGACCGTGTCGCCGTCGTACGCGCCGCCGTCGACAATCCACTCGTCGTCCGACCACGCGAAGAGGTCCGGTGGAAAGTACTGCGGATGCTCGACGGGATGCGAAAGGCCATCGAAGTCGGCAGCCACGCGGAATCTCACCTGCCCCATGTACTCGGCGCGCGAGGCGTCATCTTCCCAAAGGTCGTAAGCCGCAAGGACATCGTCGCGCTGCTCCAGTACACGCGAGGGAAGGTCCTGCAAGTAGAACGGCAGCAGCGCATCGGCGTACTTCCAGAACAGCGGTGGAAACGGCAGCACGACATCGCAGCCCAGCGCGCGAAGCTGCTCGCGGGAGTGCTCAAAACGGTGCGGCCGGTTGGCGCCCCAGATGGTGACGACGAAGGCCGCGCTGCGGCCGAACTCCCGCGCCGCGGCGTCCGGCGACCGCACGCGCACCCCGTCAAGGGACGTTCCATGCCGGCCTGGCGCGTTGTCTACGAACGCGAGCGGCTCGATTCCCGCCGTGCGCAAACCCGCGAGCGCTCGGCGGCCAAGCCCGCCGGCACCCATCAGAACGATGCTGCGGCCGCCGGCAAGCCGGTCGAACTCTCGCGCTTCCGTGTGGCGCGTCGTCGCCAGGTCGCGCGCGAGGAGCCCGTCCAGCTCGGTGCGGGCGGAGGCTACCAAATCGTCTTTCCTCCGTCGACCACGAGGTTCGCGCCGGTCACGAACGCGGCGGCGTCGGAGCAAAGGTAAACGAGAGCGCCCTGGAAATCGTGCGGCGCGGCCATGCGGCCCAGCGGAATCTTCTCGGCGGCGCGCCGGAGAAAGTCGGCCGGCTGTCCGCTCTCCACCCCGCCGAGCGTGATCGTGTTCACTCGGACGCCGGCGTCTGCCCAATACGTCGCCAGATAGATCGTCAACCCGTGCAAGCCCGCTTTGACGACGGTGTACGACACCGGCTTGACCGGCTGCTGGTCCGGATCGAGCCCGTCCCTCCGGTACAACCGCTGATCGGGCGCGATGACACCGTACTCCGACGAGATGTTGACGATCGCGCCGCGCTTCTGCCGGGCCAGCGCCCCGCCGATGATCCTGGCGCACAGGAACGGGCCCGTAAGGCCAACCGCCAGGTCCGCGTCCCACTGGTCGAGCGGAAAGTTCTCGAGGCGGGAAAAAGACTGGCCCGGAGCCTCCACCTTCGGGTTGTTCGCCGCGTTGTTGACCAGGATGTCGACCCGGCCGAAGCGCGCCATCACCGTTTGCAGGAGCATTTCGATTGATTCCGCGCGCGTGACGTCGCACGCGATGCCCGCGGCCTTCCCGCCGGTGGCAGCCGCGACCTCGGCCGCGCGTGCTTCGGCGTCCGCGCCGCGAAGATCCGCAAGCACCGCCACACCGCCGGCGGCGGCAATCGCTTCACCATGGCGAACACCGAGAAGGCCGGCGCCTCCGGTGACGACTGCGACCCGGCCTGTCAGCGAAAAATCCGCGCCGCCGCTCACGTGACCTCCACGGTGCCGCCGCTGCGCATCGCGTCCTTGACTGCCAGCGCCACGCGCAGGACGGCGATGCCGTCGTCGAGCGGCACCAACGGCTCCGCGTCGCCCGACACGCACGCGAGAAAGTGCCGCGCCTCGTCCATGAACAGCTGATTGCGCTGATAGTCGGCGAAGGCACCGGGCGCCGCCAGGCGCGGATGCGAACTGGTCCGCCCGGTCAGGAGGTCGAGGGTGATGGAGCCGCTCTCGCCGTCCACGCTGATCGTGCGCCGCGCCGGCTTCGCCGCGAAGCTCTGGCGGATCGTCACCGGCACCGCGCCGCCTTCGAGCTGCGCCTGAACCGTGTCTTCGACATCGATCTGCAGGTCGCTCAGGTGTCCGCCGGTTGCGGAGACGGTGCGGGGGGCGCCGAACAGAAACCAGGCCAGGTCGTAGTCGTGGATCTGTGTCAGCACGACGCCTCCGCCAAGCTCCGCGCGGGCGGCGTAGGATGTCCGGTAGTCCTCGTACGGGTGCCAGTCCGGCAGGTATTCGCCGTAGTCGATGTCCGCGTGCACGAGGGGTCCGAGCGTTGCTGCCTGCAGCACATTGCGCAGCCAGCGGACGGCCGGATGGTAGCGCCACTGGCAGCCGACGAGCGCGACCAGCGTCTTCGCCGCCACCGTCTCGCGAAGCTCCGCGACGCCGTCGAGCGTGTGGGAAATCGGCTTTTCGATGAAGAGATGGCAACCCGCTTCGGCGGCTCGACGCGCGATGTCGATGTGGCCGCTCGACGGCGTGCACACGAACACCGCGTCCGGCTTCGCGCCAAGCGCCGCGTCGAGGTCGTCGAACACGGTGGCGCCGAGCTCCGCCTCGACCTTGCGGCTATCGTCACGCTCGAGCGTCTCGGTGACGACGTGCGGCAGCCGGCGCCGCCGGTAGGCGAGAAGCTCGAGGTCATCGCCACAGATCGTGCGCAGGTTGCGCGCGTGCCGCTGGCCGATGGCGCCGAGACCGGCGATGAGGATCCGCACCTCACTCCTCGACCGGCGGAATGACCATGTTGGACAGGAACTCCTCGCGCGGCAGGAACGGCCACAGGTCCTCGAGCGGCTTCGACGCCATCGACCCGTCCGGCTTCCGCATCGACGAGAGGCTGGGCGCGCGCGGCTCTTCGCGGGGCGTCATGACTTCGACGACGATTGGACCGGGCGCGTCGAGCAGCTCGCGCACGCGATCGACGAGCCCGCGATCCGTGTCGATCCGCGTGTATGGCAGTCCGTAGGCTTCGACCACGCCCTGCAAGGGCGGCAGCGTGACCCCACTCGTCGCATCGGCGCCGGCGAGGCGGCCGAAGTAGCGCGACTGGGACGTGCGGATGGACGCGTAGCCATCGTTGTTCAGCACGAACAGCTTGATCGGGAGCTGCAGTCGGCGGGCGGTCTCCAGCTCCTGGATGTTCAGCTGCAGGCCGCCGTCGCCGTCCACGCCGATCGTGCGGCGGCGGCCGTTCGCGATGCAGGCGCCGATCAGTCCCGGCAGGCCGTTGCCCATGGCGCCAAGCGCGGTCGTCAGGAACAGCCGCTGCCCTTCCTTCAGGCGCGCCGCGAGGCAGAAGATCTCGATTCCGGCGCCGGAGCTGCCCGAGACGATCACGTCGTCGGGGACGGACGCCTCGGCGATCGCTTCACCGAGCACGTAGGTGCTGACGCCGTCGGAGAGATTGCGGTACTCGGGAACGACGACGGGGTACTTGGTCTGCCATTCGCGCCACCGTCGATTCCAGCCGGCACGGTCGCGCGGCTTGACGCGATCGAGCTGCCGGATCATCTCGACGATGAACTCCTGGACGTTGGCGCAGAGCGGCACGTGGATCGTGTCGCCCATCTTGCGCAGTTCGGCGGCATCCACGTCCACCATGATCTTCTTCGCGGCGCGCGCGAAGTTGTGCGGCGCGTAGCCGGTCACGACGAGATCGAGGCGCGCGCCCAGCGCCAGGAGCCAGTCGTAGTTCTGCAGAGTTAAGTTCGCGCCGCGCGGCGCAACCGGGCCGGGCCGGCCCACCAACAGAAGAAGATCTACGGGGACCAAGACGTGCGCCGGCCCGGTGGTGAGCACCGGC
>JANPCT010000915.1:0-4573 GCA_031431095.1 Acidobacteriota bacterium
GTTCTTCGAAAAGGGCGACCGGCCGCTCGAGATCGTGTCGAGCCGCCAGTGGTTCATCAAGACGCTCGAGTTCCGCGACGCGCTCCTCGAACGAGCCCGCGAGCTGACCTGGCATCCGCCCTACATGCAGGCGCGCCTCGAGAACTGGGTCAACGGCCTCAACGGCGACTGGTGCGTCAGCCGGCAGCGTTTCTTCGGCGTGCCGTTCCCGGTGTGGCATCCGGTGCTCGAGGACGGCAGTCGGGACTACGCCCATCCGATCGTTCCCTTGGAGGATCGTCTGCCCATCGATCCGTCAACCGACGTGCCCGGCGGATATCGCGCCGATCAGCGCGATCAGCCGGGCGGGTTCAGCGGCGATCCCGACGTCATGGATACGTGGGCGACCTCGTCGTTGACACCGCAGATCGCCGGCCGATGGCTGGACGATCCCGATCTCTTTGCGCGCGTCTTTCCGATGGACGTGCGGCCGCAGGCGCACGACATCATCCGCACGTGGCTGTTCTCGACGGTGTTGCGCTCCCACCTGGAGTCCGGCACGCTGCCGTGGGCTCACGCCGCCATCTCCGGCTGGGTGCTCGATCCGGACCGGAAGAAGATGTCGAAGTCGAAAGGCAACGTCGTGACGCCGATGGGCCTGCTCGAGGAGCACGGCGCCGACGGCGTCCGCTACTGGGCGGCCAGCGCCCGACCGGGCACCGACACGGCGTTCGACCCAGCGCAGATGAAGGTGGGGCGCCGCCTCGCCATCAAGCTCCTCAACGCGGCGAAGTTCGTGCTCGCGCGGAGCGAACCGCGCGGCGCAATCACCCATCCGATCGACGCCGGCATCCTGACGAACCTCGCGGCGCTGGTCCGGGACGCGACGAAGCGGCTCGAGCAGGACTACGACTACGCCTGGGTGCTGCAGCACACCGAAACGTTCTTCTGGGATTTCTGCGACAACTACCTCGAGCTCGTCAAGTCGCGCCGCTATGGCGACTTCGGCGAGGACGGCGCCGCCTCAGCGAACACGACGATGCTGATTGTGCTGTCGGTGCTGCAGCGGCTGCTCGCCCCCTACATTCCATTCGTCACCGACGAAACATGGTCGTGGTGGCAGCCGGGCAGCGTGCACGCGGCCTCGTGGCCGGCGGAAGCGGAGGTCCTCGCCGGGATCGGAAATCCTGACACCGGCGCGGCCGGCCTGTATCGTCAGACGACGGAGGTCCTCGCCACCATTCGCAAGAAGAAGTCCGAGCGGAGCCTTTCCGCCGGGGCGTCGCTCGAGCGCGTGACCGTGCGCTGCGGAGGTGAGCTGCATCGGCTGCTGACGCCGGCGCTCGCGGACCTTCGCGCGGCGGCCCGCGCCGACACGCTGGAGTTCGTCGCCGCGGACGGCTTCGATCTCGATCTGGTGCCGAAACCCGCGGCACCGCAGGAGCCTGGCGTATGAGGAGTGTCCCGTTCCAGCCGCTCGACCCCGCTCTCTATCGCGAAGTCGTGCGGCGCGCCCTGGCCGAGGATCTCGGGTGGGGAGACGTGACCACTGAGGCCATCGTCCCCTCCGAATTGCGCGCGCGCGGCATCGTCCTCGCCAAGTCGTCCTGCGTGATCGCGGGTCTCGACGTCGCCGCGGAGACGTTTGCGCAGCTCGACCCCGGCTGCGCCTTCGACCGCAAACGCAAGGATGGCGATCGCTGCGCGCCCGGCGACATCGTCGCCGAGCTGCGCGGCCAGGCGGCGGCGATGCTGACGGCGGAACGCACCGCGCTGAACTTCCTGCAGCGTCTGTCGGGAATCGCAACCCTGACGCGGCGGTTCGTCGATGCCAGCGGCGGCACCATCACGGTGCTCGACACGCGCAAGACGACGCCCACCCTCCGCGCACTGGAAAAATACGCGGTCCTCGCCGGCGGCGGCACCAATCACCGCGCCGGGCTGGACGATGGCGTACTGGTGAAGGACAACCACGTGCGGCTGGCCGGCGGCGTCAAGGAAGCGGTCAAGCGGATGAAGGACGCGTCTCCCGAGATGCCCATCGAAGTCGAGGCGCAGAGCCTCGAGCAAGTCGACGAGGCGATCGCCGCGGGCGCCGACATCATCCTCGTCGACAACCTGTCCATCGATGCCATCCGCGAGGCCGTGAGACGGATCGGCGGCCGCGCCAAGGTCGAAATCTCTGGCGGCGTGACGCTCGACCGCCTTCCCGAACTCGCGGCCACTGGCGCGACCTACGTGTCGGTCGGCGCGCTGACGCATTCGGCGCCCGCCGCGGACCTGAGCTTCGAGCTCGAGCCCGATCTCTGAGGCGAAGGAACCGACGTGGTCGAACGAGCCAATCAGCGGACCGGGCGCGACGCCGCCAAGTGCCAGGAGGACGCGTTCCTTGGACCTGCCTCGATCCGTTCGACTCCTGCGACCGACAGTGAACCCCTGCCCGGCGATTTCGCGCATGCTCTCGCGGTGACGGCAGCCGAACGCGGGGTGTTCGGGGCGCGGCTGATCTATGCGGGCGAAGTCGGATCGACAAACGATCTGGCGTGCGCGGCTGCGGATCGCGGCGAGCCCGAGGGAACCACCTTCGTCGCCGGCGCACAGACGGCGGGCCGGGGCCGTCTCGGGCGCACCTGGTTTTCTCCTCCCGGGGCTGGGCTCTACATGTCGACCGTCATTCGCCGCGGCGCCATGGCGCCGTGGATCACGCTCGCCGGCGGCGTCGCGGTGGCGGCGGGCATTCGTGCCGCCACGGGGCTGCCGCTGCAGATCAAGTGGCCGAACGATATCGTGGCGGTCGGCGGTTCCGGTTTTCGCGGCCGCCGGAAGATCGCCGGCATCCTCGCCGAAGCCTCGTCCGGTCCCGCGGGGGTGCACCACGTCGTGCTCGGCGTCGGCATCAACCTGCTCTCCGCCGCGCTGCCTCCGGAGCTCGCCGATCGCGCCAGTGCGATCGAGACGGAACTCGGTCGCGCGGTCGACGCGGGATCGGTCCTCGCGCACGTGCTGGCGGCATTGAATGTCACCCTCGCGGAACTGGCGGCCGCCGGGCCGCCGGCGCTGTTCGCCCGCTGGCTGGCGCTGTCGCCGTCCGCGCACGGCGCGCCGATCGAATGGGACACTGGCGCCGGCGCGATGTCGGGCACGACCGCGGGTCTGGCCGAGGACGGCGCGCTGCTGGCGCACACGCCGCAAGGCCGGCAACGGATCGTGTCCGGAGAGGTACGGTGGCGGTGAGTATGCTGCTCGCGATTGACGTCGGCAACACCAACGTGACGATCGGCGTGTTCGCCGGCGATCGGCTTGCCCACAGCTGGCGCCTCGCCGCGCTGCGCGAGCGCACCGCCGACGAACTCGGGATTTTCGTGACGCGGCTGTTCGAGCAGATGCACGTCCCGATCGCCGACGTGCACGGCATCGCGCTGGCATCGGTGGTTCCGCCGCTGACCCGGCCGATGGAAGAGATGTGCGAGCGCTATTTCTCGCGGCGCGCCCTGGTGGTCGACGCCTCGAATGCGGGAATGAGGGTGCACTACTCGCCGGCCGGCGACGTCGGCGCCGACCGGATCGTCAACGCCGTGGCCGCGTGGGAGAAGTATGGCGTCGCCGCCAAGGCGCCGCTGATCGTGGTGGACTTCGGCACCGGCACCACCTTCGACGTGATCTCGACCGGCGGCGAATATCTGGGCGGCGTGATCTGCCCGGGCATCAACATCTCAGCCGAAGCGCTTTTTCAACGCGCCGCGCGCCTGCCGCGCGTGGACGTGCGGAAGCCGGCGCGCGTGATCGGACAGGACACGGTGAACGCCATGCAATCGGGGCTGTTCTTCGGCTACGTCGAGATGGTCGACGGCCTGGTCCGCCGGATGCGCGCGGAGATCGAGTCAGGGGAGCGCGCGGTGGTCATCGCGACCGGCGGCCTGGCCGACATCATCTCCGGCGAGAGCGCCGCGATCCAGCACGTCGACGCCAATCTCACGCTCGATGGCCTGCGCATCATCTGGGCCCGGCAGGATCGACACGCTGAATGAGACTGCCGTGACGACGATCGATCCCGCCGAATACTGCCGGGAACTCGAAGCCTACCTGTGCCGGAAGAACGAGGGGCATCTGATCCGGATCGCCGGGCCGGTGTTCGTCCAGGTGTCGGGGTGGGCCGCGCAAGGGGTGCCGCTGACCGTGGCGTGCCGCGGGATCGATCGCTACTGCGAGCGGTATTACGCGAAAGGGCCGCGCCGCCGCCCGGTTCGTGTCGAGTTCTGTGAGGCCGACATCCTCGAGTTGTTCGACGACTGGCGGCGTGCCGTCGGCGTGTCCCAACTGGCCGGCTCGCCGCAGGCGACGGAGGCCGCCAAACGCGACAGCCTGCCGGCGCATCTCGATCGCGCCATCGCGCGGCTGACGGCGATGCGGAGCAGCGGCAAATCCGCCGTCTTCGACCGCGAAATCGACGACGCCGTCAGGGAACTGGACCGGGCTCGTGCCATCGCACGACAGGCACGAGGCGATGGCAGGACGTCGCTGCTCGAGCGGTTAGCGGCGCTCGACGGCGCGCTGCTGGAGGCCGCGCGCAAGGAAATCGACGAGCCGCGTTGCG
>JANPCT010000916.1:0-1739 GCA_031431095.1 Acidobacteriota bacterium
CTGAAGAAAGCCATCGTGAAGATCGCCGCCGACTTCGCGCTCTAGGGGCTAGGTAGCATAGTGCTGAAACAGTGGCGCTCTCGAACCTTCCGCCTGACGGCGGAAACTACAGGAACTCCAACGAAGGGCTCGGTATAAGGGCTCCGTAGTTTCCGCCTTTAGCGGAATGCAGACACTCGCTTTCTAGTGGTCACGCCCGCCGTGCAGGCGCGGAATCACCAGGCTTACGCAATCGGCTCGTCGGTCGGACACGGAAAGCTCGGACACCGCATCACGCTATAGACGTTGCCACAGGCCTGTTTGAGGCTGGCCACGTACATGTCGCGGTTCAACTCGGAGGTGCCGGCGAGTCCGTTCAGCTGGATGATGTCGTCCTCCGTCAGCGCGCCGACCAGACGCTTCGCCGTGGCCAGCGGGGCCGCGAAGAAATCATTCCTGAAGGACTCGCTCACACACATCAGTCCGAGTACCGCGTAGACATCCTTTGATCGCGCCATGGTCAGTGATCCTTTCGTACAGCCGCGGGGTGGAGACGGGCGGACGCGCGGGCAAGCCGGTCCCGCGCGACGGCGACGTCGGGAGGATATCCGTCCTGGAGAATCTGTCCGCGGGCCTGGAGCATCGACTGCCACGCGGCCGCGGCGCCGGGCCAGTCGTTCAGCAGCTCACGCGCCTCCGCGCGCGCGCGCGAATACATGTGCCACGGCCGCAGCGCGAGCGCCTCGTCCTGGAGCCGAGCCGCGACGGCGGGCCGTCGCTGGTAGAGGGCTATCTCCCCTTCCAGCAACAGGCGCGAGACGCGCGCCAGCGTCGCCCCCGTCGCCGATTCAATGGCGGCGAGGCGGGCCACCTGGCGTTGCGCGAGCGTCACGTCGCCGGCAAGGAGCGCGACGCTGCCGGCGTCGTGAAGGGGTGCCGGCGCGGTGTCGCGGCCGTCGATGAGCGCCGCAATACTCGAGGCTTGCGATCGCACCAAGGGGCGATCGTCGAGGACCGCCGCCGCCCGCGCCAGCTGGACGCGCGCGACGATTTCGAATGCGGGCTGCCGCGCTGCATGAGTGACGTCGGCCAGCGCCGTCAGGCGCGATACCGCGTCGCGCAGGTCACCGGAATACAGGGAAGCGCGCGCCTGCTGCAGCAGGCCGAGATAAGTGTAGTAGCCCGGCGACTGCGCCAGACGCGCGAAGTCGGCGCGGGCGTCCGCCACCCTGTCGCTGCCGATCAGCGCGAGTCCCCGCGCCCAGTAAAGATACGGCGACTCGATGCCGAGGGCGAGCGCCTCGCCACTGGCCTCGATCGCTTCAACCGGACGGTTGTCGCGCGCCAGCAGCAGCGCGAGACTGCCGCGAAGTCGCGCCGCCTGCGGGTTGAGGCGGATCGCGACCCTGAGCTCCGCGATCCCGGGTTTCAATTCCTCGAGCGCATAGTGCATCAGCGCCAGCTCGTAATGCACTTCCGCATCGTCAGGATAGAGCGTCGCCAGGACGCGCAGCGTGTCGCGGCTCTGCTCCAGCTGATCGTGCGCCTCGAAGTACTGCGACGCGATGAGATGTTTTTCCCGGTCGGTCACCCGGTCGCGCAGACGGTAGGCGATGTCTACCTGCGCCTGCTGCCGGCGCGCGTCTCCGGCAACGGAGCCGTAGTAATCGGCCAGTTTCAACCGCGCCATCGCGAAGTCCGGGTCCAGCTCCAGCGCCGCCAGCAGTGGCGCTTCGACGCGATCGAACTCGCCGGTGGCG
>JANPCT010000917.1:0-1896 GCA_031431095.1 Acidobacteriota bacterium
CGGCGCCGGTGGTCAGCTCGAAGGGATCGCCCGACCACACGACCAGGTCCGCGTCTTTACCCACCTCGATCGACCCAACTCGATCGGCGACCCCCCACACGCGGGCCGGTGCGAGCGTCACGGCGGCGAGGGCGGCGTCGCGGCTCAGGCCGTTCGCGATGGCGTTGCCCGCCTCCTGGCGCAGGTTGCGCGAGTTCTGGGTGTCGAACGAGGCGAGCGCGATCGTCACGCCGGCCCTCGACAGCCGCGCCGCGTTCTCCAGCGTCGCGCCAAGTGAATCGAACGTCGGGATGTTGGTGAGCGGCTTGATGATCACCGGCACCCTGGCGGCGGCAAGCTGCGGCGCGACCATCCACGCCTCCGCCGCGCCGAGCAGGACGAGCCGCAGCTTGAACTCCTCGGCAAGACGAATCGCCGCCAGCAGATCGCTGGCGCGGTTGGCCTGGACGGCGAGTGGCACCTGTCCCCTCAAGACCGGCTGCAAGGCCTCGAGGTCCAGGCGTCCACGAGAGTACGCGCGCCGCTGCGCCGAGTTGAATGCCGCCTTGTTGACCCCGTAGTCCCGCGCGTCGTCCAGGATCTCGCGCAGCCGCAGCATCGCGGTGGAGCGTGAGCCGCCGGCGACGCCCGCGCCGGCCTCGCCGAGCATGGCGACCATGGCCGCCGGCGCGCGCGTGACACTCGCCGGTATCTGCGCGCCGCTGAAGTCCATCACCGCGCCCTGCCCGAGGAATACATTGCCGGTGCCACCGGGCGTGACGAGGGCCCGCGTGATGCCTTCGACGCGAGTCACCGGAATCGCGGCGGAATTGCCGTTGAACGAGTCCACCGCGGTGAACGCCGCGCTGACGCGCGTGTCGCTGGTGTTCTGGTCGGCCGTTCCCTCGGCCGCCAACGGAATTTCCACGATACCGGTCTGGACGCCGGAGTCGATCCATCCGGGTGTCACCGTCTTGCCGCCGGCGTCGATCACGCGCGCGCCACCTGGCGCCGGCGCCGTTCCCACCGCGGCAATCCTGCCGCCGCGGATCACGATGGTCCCGTTCGCGATGGCGGGGCCGGACACGGGGAGGATGCGCGCATTGGTGATGGCAATGGTGTCACCTGTCGTCGGGACCGGAGGCCGCAGCGGTTCCACCGTCGTCGCGTCCGGACTCGCCGATCGCGCCGTCGACGGTCTCGGGGCTGCCCAGCCGGCAGTCGCCGCGGCGGCGCCGGAAGACGTCACCCCCGCAGGGCCGGCCATGACAGCGGCCGGAGCTTGGACCTGGGGCATCAGGCCAAGCTGAAAATCACTGCGCGCGATGCGGGTCACATCGCTCCGATCGAAGACCTGCGCCCCATCGATGAAGACGCGCTCGGCATGGGCGTAGGCGCTGAACGGATCGCCAGACCAGACCACGACGTCGGCGTTCTTGCCCGGTTCGAGCGAACCGGTGACTTTGTCGATACCCAGTGCCTTCGCAGGATTGATCGACAGCCACTTCATGGCGTCGGCACGGCTGATCGTGATGCCCGCGTCGGCGCCGGCGCGGATGGCCTTGGCCGCTTCCTGGTTCAGCCGCTGGATGCCGTCGGGGCTGTCGGAGTGGACAATCGCACAGCCGCCGGACTCGTGGACGAGCGCGATGTTCTGATTGATGCCGTCGTACGCTTCGAGCTTGAAGCCCCACCAGTCCGCCCACATGCTGGCGCAGATGTCGTTCGCGGCCAGGAGGTCGCGCACTTTGTATGCCTCCACCGCATGGTGGAAGGATGCGATCTTGAATCCGAACTCCCTGGAGATATCGATCATCGTCGCCATCTCGTCGGCGCGGTAGCAGTGGTTCTGAATGCGGATCTCGCCATTGAGCACGCCGGCGAGCGTTTCCAGTTGCAGGTTGCGATCGGGACGCT
>JANPCT010000918.1:0-8130 GCA_031431095.1 Acidobacteriota bacterium
CGGCACGGAGATGGCCGGACGCGCCGGGGCGGCGGGCTCTTCGGTCATGTACATCATGACGACGATGCGAAGGTAGAAGAAGACCGAGACGACGCTCGAGAGCACGCCGATGATGGCGAGCCAGTAGTGGTCTTCCTGCACCGCCGCCGAGAAGATGTACCACTTGCCGATGAAGCCGGCCATCGGCGGAAAGCCGCCCAGCGAGAGGAGGAAGATCGTCATGAGGCCGGCCAGCCCCGGGCGCGCCTTCCACAGGCCGGCAAAGTCGCGGAGTTGGTCGTGCGGGCGCTCCGCCGTCCCGAGCAGTGCCACGATGCCGAGCGCACCCATGTTCGCGACCGCATACGTCAGCAGGTAGAAAAGGACGGCCCCTTTTCCTGCCGCGTTGGCAGCGACGATGCCGAGCAGGAGGTAGCCCGCGTGCGCGATGCTCGAATACGCCAGCATGCGCTTGACGTTGTTCTGCAGCACGCCGACCACGGCGCCGACGATCATCGTCGCGCCGGCGATCGCACCGAGGACCGGCATCCACTGGCCCTGCATCGGCTCGAAGGAGGAGAGGAAGACGCGCGCGAACGCCGCGAACGCGGCCGCCTTGACCGCCGTCGACATGAAGGCGGTGACGATCGTCGGAGCCCCCTCGTAGGCGTCGGGCGTCCACATGTGGAACGGCACCGCCGACACCTTGAAACAGAACCCGACGGCGAGCAAGCCGACGGCCATCAACGCCAGCGTGCCGGGCGGCCCCGACGCGATGGCGGTGCCGACGACGTCGAGACGGGTCGATCCGGAGATCGTGAAAGCGAGGGCGACGCCGTAGAGGAAGAAGGCGCTGGAGAACGCGCCGAGCAGGAAATATTTGAACGCCGCTTCGGCGCCGGCGGCGCTGGCCCGCCGCAGCCCGGTGAGCACGTAGACCGCCAGCGAGAGCACTTCGAGCGCGAGGAAGATCACCAGCAGATCGGTGGCCGCGGCCATCAGCATCATGCCGCTGATGGCAAACAGGGTGAGTGCGTAGTACTCGCCGGCGGGCATGCCGTCGCGCTCCACCACATCATGCGAAAACACCATCGTCAGGATGCCGATGATGCAGAGGATGATGTTGATGAACAGCGCGAAGTTGTCGGCCTGGACGACGCCGAAACTGACGGCGTTGGTGTCCCACAGGAAGCAGGAGGCGACGAGCGCGCCCGTCAGCCCGATGAGGCCGAAGCCGGCGATGTACATGCGCTCGCCGGGATGGCGAATCGCCTCTGCCAGCATGGCGGCGACGGCTGAGAGCACCACGATCAGGATCGGGATGGTCGCGGCGAAGGAGTTCATCGTCCGCCTCCGCCGGCCTGGCCGGAGGACATTTGCAAGCCGTGGATCCGTTCCAGCACGCGGAGAACGGAGGGTTCCATGGGCCTGAGGAAGAGGCTCGGAAAGACGCCCATCAGGATCGCCAGCGCGATGGTCGGGATCATCAGCGCCCATTCGCGGCCGCTGAGATCCGGCAGCGCGCTGTTCTTCGCGTTCGTCACCTTGCCGTAGTTGACGCGCTGGAACATCCACAGCATGTAGACGGCGGAGAGGATGACGCCCGATGCGGCGAACACCGTCAGCCGCGGAAAGGCGCGGAAGCCGCCCAGCAGGATCAGGAACTCGCCGACGAATCCGTTCATGCCGGGAAGCGCGATCGAGGACAGCGTCATCAGCAGGAAGCAGGCGACCAGGCGCGGCATGACGGCCTTGAGGCCGCCGAACTCGGCGATGAGGCGCGTGTGCCGGCGATCCGACAGCATGCCGACGATCATGAAGAGGCCGCCGGTGCTGACGCCGTGGTTCAGCATCTGATACACGGCGCCCTGGACGCCGTAGATGTTGACCGCGCAGATGCCGAGCACGACGAAGCCGAGGTGCGCCACGCTGGAGTAGGCGACCAGCTTCTTCAAGTCGGGCTGCACCATGGCGACGAGCGAGCCGTAGATGATGCCGATGACCGCGAGGAGCGCGATGTAGGGGGCGAAGTAGAGCGCGGCGTGCGGGAAGAGCGGGAACGCGAAGCGCAGCAGCCCGTAGGTGCCCATCTTCAGCATCACGCCGGCCAGGATGACCGAGCCCGCCGTCGGCGCTTCGACGTGCGCGTCGGGCAGCCAGGTGTGGAACGGGAACAGCGGCACCTTGATCACGAACGCGAGCGTGAAGGCGAGGAAGAACCACTTCTCCATGTTCCAGGACAGCGTCGTCCCGTACAGCGCGGCGAGGTCGAAGCTCTGCGTTCCGGTCGCCGCCTGGTGCGCGTAGCTCAGGCCGATGATCGCGACGAGCATCAGGATGCTGCCGACCATCGTGTAGAGGATGAACTTGACGGCGGCGTAGATGCGCCGCTCGTAACCCCAGATCCCGATCAGGAAGTACATCGGGATGAGGACCGCGTCCCAGAAGATGTAGAAGAGGAAAAGGTCAATCGAGACGAAGACGCCGAGCATGGCGCTCTCGAGGGCGAGCAGGAAAAACGAGAAGAGTTTGACCGACTTGTGCACCGACTGCCACGACGTCAGCAGCGCCAGCGGCGTCAGAAACCCGGTCAGGACAATCAGAAAGAGGCTGATGCCGTCAACGCCCAGGTGATAGGCGATGCCGAACTGCGGCAGCCACGCCCTGTTCTCGACGAACTGAAAGTCGGCCTCCGCGGGATTGAAGCACCACCACAGGAGCAGCGTCGCGGCGAAGGCGACCAGCGACACGCCGAGGGCGAGGGCGCGCACGGTCCCTTCGCGCTCGGGACGATCGCCGCGTCCTCCCGCGAGGAGGACGAGCACCGCGCCGGCTAGCGGCAGAAAAACGATGGTTGACAGCAGCATGTTCGGTCGGAGTCGGCCTCCACTACCTCAGTAAGTACCAGCCAAGAATCAGAACAACCCCGAGGAACAGCGACGCGGCGTAGGCGCGCACCGAGCCCGAGTGCAGCTGCCGGAGCGCGGTGCTCGTGCCCTGGACGGCCTTGCCGACGCCGTTGACGGAGCCGTCGATCAGGATTGCGTCGGCCCCCTTCCACAGTCCCATCGACATCTGCCTGATCGGGCGCACGACGACGGCGTCGTAGAGCTCGTCCACGTAATACTTGTTGAGCAGCAGCGTGTGCAGCGGCGCCAGGGTGCGCGCCATGCCGGCAGCCGCGTCCCGATTGCGGAGCCAGAAGAACATCGCCAGGCCGAGGCCGGCGAAGGCGAGCCCGGTCGACACCCCCATCAACAACAGCTCGGTGTGCTCGTCGGCGGGCGCGGCCTCGTGTGCCACAGCCCCCTCCCCCGCGGGTACGGGCTGGCCGGGGCGCCCTTCGACGACCTGGAATTCGTTGGCCGGCGCCATCTCGTGCGCCTCGAATGCTGGTTCGAGGAAGGCCTCGATCCGGTTGCTGCCCTGCAGCGCATGCGGGATGCCGACCCAGCCGGCGGCAATGGAACCCAGCGCCAGCACGATCAGGGCGGCCGCCATTGCGGGCGGGGCGTCGTGCAGATGGCTGCCGTGGCCGGGCGCCGCGTATCCTGCCACTGCCCCGTGCGCCGCATGCGGCGAAGGCGCATGGCCGTGCGCCGCGGGTTCTTCTTCCTCAAGATGTTCAGGCGGCGCGTCGTGGCGCCGTTCACCGTGGAAGGTCAGGAACACCAGGCGGAACATGTAGGTCGCGGTCAGGAACGACGTGATCAGGCCGACGATCCACAGCACGCGGTGGCCGCCCGCGAAGGTGCGGAACAGGATCTCGTCCTTGCTGAAGAACCCGGCCAGCGGCGGGATCCCGGCAATCGCGATCGCGCCGATCAGGAACGTCCAGTAGGTGATCGGCAGGGCCTTGCGGAGGCCGCCCATGTTGCGGATGTCCTGCTCGCCCGACAGCGCGTGGATCACGGCTCCAGAACCGAGGAACAGCAGCGCCTTGAAGAACGCGTGGGTGTAGAGATGAAACACGCCGGCCGCATAGGCGCCGACGCCCATCGCCAGGAACATGTAGCCGAGCTGCGACACCGTCGAGTAGGCGAGGACGCGCTTGATGTCGTTCTGCACCAGGCCGATCGTGCCGGCCATCAACGCCGTCGCCACGCCGATGCCGGCGACGACCGCGAGCGTGATCGGCGCGTGCTGAAAGAGCACGGCGTTGCGGCCGATCATGTAGACGCCCGCCGTCACCATCGTGGCCGCGTGGATGAGCGCCGACACCGGCGTCGGACCTTCCATCGCGTCGGGCAGCCACGTGAAGAGCGGGATCTGCGCCGACTTGCCGGTCGCCCCCAGGAACAGCAGCAGCGTGGCGATCGTCACCAGCCCCATCGAGCTCTCGACCGGGCGCGACTCCACCGCGGCGGCAATCTGCTGGAAGTCGAGCGACCCGAACAGCCCGAACAGCATCAGCATGCCGAGGATGAACCCGAAGTCGCCGATGCGGTTGACGATGAACGCCTTCTTGCCCGCATCGCCGGCCGACTTCTTCCGGAACCAGAAGCCGATCAGCAGGTAGGAGCAGAGGCCGACGCCTTCCCACCCGACGAACATCACCGGGAAGCTCGAGCCGAGGACGAGCACCAGCATGAAGGCGGCGAACAGGTTCAGGTACGAGAAGTAGCGCGCGTATTCGCTGTCGCTCTCCTCGTGCATGTAGGCGGTCGAATAGATGTGGATCAGCGACCCGATGCCGGTGATCACCAGAATCATCAGCGAGGACAGGTGATCGAGCCGGAACTGCAGGGGAATCTGGAAGTCGCCGGAGGAGATCCAGCGGTAGAGCGTGACCTCCAGCCACGGCACGTCGGGCCGGTTCACCAGCGCCCAGACGCTCATCGCCGAGACGGCGAACGAGGTGAGCATCACCAGGCAGGCGACGCCGCCCGAGATCGACTTCGGCAGCCGCTTGCCCAGGAAGGCGTTGACCAGGAATCCGGCGAACGGCAGGAGTGGAATCAGCGCCAGCATCAGCGTGTCACGCGACCTGAGCCACGGGTGTCCACGAAGGCACTCTGTGCCCTGGTGCCTTGGTGCCTTGGTGCTGAAGTCGCCGACGCGTGCATCGTGCCTACCATTTCAACATCGTGAAAGCATCCGGACTCAGGGTCTCGCGATGCCGGAAGAGCGAGATGACCAGCGCCAGGCCGACGGCGGCCTCGGCGGCAGCGACCGTCATGACGAAGAACGTGATGATCTGCCCGTCGACCACCGCGTGATAGCGGCCCGCCGCCACGAACGTCACGTTGACCGCGTTCAGCATGATCTCGATCGACAGCAGCACGGTGATGAGATTGCGGCGCAGGAACACGCCCGCCGTCCCAATCGAGAACAAAATGCCGGACAGCAGCAGGAAGTGGTTTAGCGACAGCATCAGTGCTCGCTCCGTGGCTTGCCCGCAATCACGACGGCGCCGACCATCGCCACCAGGATCAGGATCGACGTGACTTCGAAGGCGAACGAGTAGGTGGTGAAGAGGACGCTGCCGATCCGTCCGACATCGCTGATCGACGCGGCGGCGGTCGGATCGGTGACGAGCGATGTGATCGGAATCTTCATGAGCGCCACGACCACTTCGATACAGAGCACCACCGAGAGCAGCGCGCCCAGCTTCATGGCGTGCGGGCCGAGCGACGCCGGGACCGACTCGTCCTCCGTATGCGCGTTCAGCAGCATGACGACGAACAGGAAGAGGACCATGATCGCGCCGGCGTAGATGATGATCTGCGTCACCGCCGTGAACGGCGCATCGAGCAGGATGTAGAGCCCCGCCAGCCCGCCGAACGACACGATCAGCATCAGCACGCTGCGCATCGGGTTGCGCTGCGCGACGACGCCCAGCGACGCGCTCACCGCGATGCCGGCCAGGATGTAGAAAGCAATCAGATCCATAGCTACCCGCACATCCCACGGGACGACGCAACAGGACGGTGATTCATCCGAGCCAGATGACCAGCGCCGCGGTGGCAATCAAGTTCAGCACGGCCGCCGGCAGCAGCCATTTCCAGCCGAATTCCATCAACTGGTCGTAGCGCAGGCGCGGCAGCGTCCAGCGCATCCACACGTAGAAGAAGAGGATGAGGAGGACCTTGATCACGAACCAGATCCACCCGAGCCACTCCGGCAGGAACGGGCCCAGCCAGCCGCCGAGATACAGGCTGGTCGCGACCGCCGACACCGTGACCATGTTGATGTACTCGGCCATGAAGAACAGCGCAAAGCTCATGCTGCTGTACTCCGTGTGGTAGCCCGCGACCAGCTCCTGCTCCGCTTCCGGGAAATCGAACGGCGCGCGGTTCGTTTCCGCCACCCCCGCGGTCATGTAGATCAGGAAACCGAGCGGCTGCAGGAAGATGTACCACTTCGGGATCACGTACCACCAGTAGCCGGACTGGTTGACGACGATTTCGCGCAGCGACAGCGACCCGGCCAGCATCACGACGGCGGCCAGCGCCAGCCCGTACGACAGCTCGTAGCTGATCATCTGCGCCGACGAGCGCAGCGCGCCGAGCAGCGAGTACTTGCTGTTCGAGCTCCACCCCGCCAGCACGATGCCGTAGATGCCCATCGAGGTGACCGCAAAGATCACCAGCACCGCGACGTTGACGTCGGTGACCTGGAGGCGGATGGGCTCCTTGAGGAGCCCGAACAGCGTGATCTCGCTGCCGAACGGCACCACGGAAAAGGCCGCGAACGCGGTGGCGGTCGAGATGATCGGCGCAATCGCGAAGATCAGCGCGTCGGCGGTGGTCGGCCGCAGGTCTTCCTTGAAGACCAGCTTGATGACGTCGGCGAACGGCTGGAGCAGACCTGCCGGCCCGACGCGGTTGGGCCCTTCGCGATCCTGGATGTAGGCGCAGACCTTGCGCTCCATCCACACCATGAAGGCCGACGCCAGCACGAGGACGTTGAAGATGATGAAGATCAGCGTCAGGTGCGCGATGAGCGAGGGGGTGATGAACGACGGCATCAGTGCGCCACCGCCGCGGTGCCGCGCGCGCGCCAGTCGGCCGTCACGGTACAGCGGCCTTCACGGATGTGCGCCTCGTACTCGGCGCGGAAATGCTTCAGCGTCGTCAGCGGCGGCGTCGCTTCGGCGTCGCCGAACGCGCACAGGGTCTTGCCGGCGATGTTGTTCGACACGCTCGTCAGCAGATCGAGATCGCGCATCTCGCCGTCGCCGCGTTCGATCTTGGCGAGGATCTTGTACAGCCAGTCGCCACCTTCACGGCACGGCGTGCACTTACCGCACGATTCGTGCGCGTAGAAGTGCATCAGGTTCATCGCCGCCCACACCATGCAGGTGGTCTCGTCCATGACGATGATGCCGGCGGAACCGAGCATGGAGCCCGCTTTGACGACGGCATCGAAGCTGGCCTGAATGTCGAGTTGATCCGGCAGCAGGATCGGGACCGATGAGCCGCCCGGGATGACCGCCTTGAGCTGGTGGCCGTCGCGGATGCCGCCGGCGCGATCGAAGATCAGCTCCTTGAGGGTCGTATTCATCGACGCCTCGAAGGTCCCGGGGCGCTTGACGTGGCCGCTGACGCAGTACAGCTTCGGCCCGCCGTTCTTCTCCGGGCCGAGCGCCGCAAACCACTCCGGGCCGTTCATCAGGATCGCCGGCAGGTTGCACAGCGTCTCGACATTGTTCACCGCGGTCGGGCAGTTGTAGAGACCGGCGACGGCGGGAAACGGCGGCTTGATGCGCGGCTGCGCGCGCTTGCCTTCGAGCGATTCGATCAGCGCCGTCTCTTCGCCGGCCTCGTAGGCGCCGGCGCCGCGATGGATGACGATGTCGCAGTCCCAGCCGCTGCCCATGATGTTCTTGCCGGCGTAGCCCTGCGCGTAGGCCTTGGCGAGCTCCGCCTCCATCACGCGCTGGAGGTGGTGGAACTCGCCGCGGATGTAGATGTAGGCGACCTTGGCGCGGATCGCCCAGCACCCGATCAGGCACCCCTCGAACAGCAGGTGCGGATTGCGCTCCATCAGCACGTGATCCTTGAAGGTGCCGGGTTCGCTCTCATCCGCGTTGCAGCAGATGTACTTGGGGTTCGGCGATTTCTGATCGACGAACTGCCACTTCATGCCGGTCGGGAACCCGGCGCCGCCGCGGCCGCGCAGCCCTGAGGCCTTGACCAGATCGATGAG
>JANPCT010000919.1:0-1669 GCA_031431095.1 Acidobacteriota bacterium
CCTCGACCACCTCCCGGGCCCGCAAGAGCCGGCTCGCCAGCGCGCGCGCCTCCGTCCGTGTCCGCGAGCGGATGCGGCTTCGCAGCCTGCAGGCGCTGCAGGACGCGATGACGCCGCGGTTCAAGACCGACGCGGGCGGCCAGGTCATTCCCGACGTCCGCGCCGCGGCCGCCATCGTCTTCAACCCGGTGACGGGGCAGATCCTCTACGAAGAGAACTCGCAGGACAAGCGGTCCATCGCCAGCATCACCAAGGTGATGACCGCGCTGGTCTATCTTGAGGACGAACCGGATCTCAACGCTCAGGTCACGATCGAACGCAGCGACGTGTTTGCCGCGTCCACGACCTACCTGAAGGCCAACGACCGGATCATCGCGTCCGAGTTGCTGCACCTCCTGCTGATTCCCTCCGATAACGCCGCCGCACGCGCGCTGGCCCGTACGTCGCACGGCGGCACGGCATCGTTCGTCGAGCGCATGAACGAAAAGGCGATCGAGCTCGGCCTGCAGAACACCTCCTTCGCCGATCCGTCCGGCCTGAACGCCAACAACGTCTCGTCGGCGTTCGACCTGTCGCATCTCATCACCTTTGCCGCCAGTGATGAGCGCATCGCCTCGATCATGCGCACCCCAACCTATACGGTCGCGACCGACCGCCGCATGATCCCGATCCACAGCACCAACCACATCGTCATGAACGGCGATGTCGAGGTGATGGCGGGAAAGACCGGCTTCATCAGCAAGTCCGGGTACTGTATCGCGACCCTCCTCAGGCTGCCGCAGGGCAACCCCGTCGCCGTCGTCGTCCTCGGCGCGACGTCGAACAACGGCCGCTTCTGGGAGACGCGCCATCTTTTCAGCTGGTTGAACACCAAGGCCGCGGATCTGTTCAAGGATCAGACGCCGAAATAGGCTTCAGGCTTTAGCCCAAAGCCTTGCCCTACTTATATCCTCGCTGGACCGCAGCCGCGTCGAGCGTCAGCGTGGCAAGGGCGTCAACCACGGGCATGACCTGGCGGGAGGCGTTGCGGCCGTCGAATGCCTTGATGTAGCGCATGCAGACGTCGCAGCCGTTCAGGCGATAGAGCCCGTCGCGTGTCGCGAACGAGGTAATGCGCGAGCGATCAGCGTTCAGGCACCACGGGCAGGCGAGCTGCTGGAAGCGCCAGCGTGACGTGCAGCGCGAGCAGATCAGGAGCCGTTCGGCCGCCGGGGTGATCACCGACAGGTCGGGCTCGCCGCCGCAGACGGGGCAGTTGCCGTGCGGCCACGCGTGGAAGAGCGTGCGCGCGGAGATGGCGTCGCCACAGCGCGAGAGGAACGGCCGCATCGCCTGGAGAAGGACGGACTCGAGTCCGGCAACCTCGGGCGAGATCTCGTGGCCGCCGGCGGGGACCGGACGGGCGGCCTCATACCAGTTGCGCACCGCGGGCGCGAGTGCGCCGGGATCGCGCGACAAGCCTTCCACCCGCCGGTAATCGTCCGCGTCAATCGCTTCGTGCGTGCGCATGGCGTCGGCCGTCGAGCGCACCAGGAACCGCAAGTCGCTCCAGTCGATCGGGATGTGTTCGAACGCCAGAATCGGCGTACCGGCGCTCAGGGCTTTTTCGAGGTGTGCCGCGTCGAGACTGATCGACGGCAGCGTGACGCGTACCTGCACGCGCCGCTGC
>JANPCT010000920.1:0-6276 GCA_031431095.1 Acidobacteriota bacterium
GCCATAACTGTTCCCGCCGTGCTGGCGAGTGTTGCGATCACTCTGCTGGAAGTTTTCGTGGCGTTCTTGCAGGCGTTTATCTTTACGTTTTTGACCACGTTGTTTATTGGAATGTCGGTCGTGTTCCACCACCACGATGAACATGGACACGGCGACGATCACGGGCATGGGTCGCACACCCATGAACACGCGACGACGCATTGAGGAAATAATATTCGCCATGCCCGGATAGATGCGGGGCAAACGGGCCATGAGGCGTGACTGCCCACAATACCAGCACACTAACTTGCCCGACAGTGCAGTTGACAGTTCGACTAAGTCACTGATCTGCAGTGCTTGTGATGGTCGCAGGCGCGCTGGGCGATTTCCGCAACTGGCTGGGCTGGGCTGGGCTGGGCGTGCGCTCGCGCGAGAAGACCTTGAGAAAAGCTGCGTCGTACTCTCTCAAGTGGAACAGCTTCTTTCGGTCACCGGCCATCTTCGTCGTCACAGTCCGAGGAGCACTCGGAGTCGTTCCCTCACGTCGGTGAGGACCTCAACGGGGGCGGTCGCGGCGAATTCCACGCGCCGAGCGTTCCAATCCAAATTCTTAACGTGATCGGCCAGGACGACGCCTGTTACCTTGCCGTGGTCGGGCAAAGCAACCTCGAACGGATAGCCTTTCGCGTGACTCGTGATCGGGCACGCGATCGCGAGGCGCGCTTTCGCGTTGTACGCGCGAGGCGACAAGATCAGTGCTGGCCGGCGCCCGCGCTGCTCGTGGCCGGCCTGCGGGTCGAACGTCAGCCAGACGAGATCGCCAGCGTCGGGGACATAACTGCGCGCTACCACACCTCATCCCCCAGCGGACCGCCCCAGTCGCTCTCGTCGTGGCGGTTCTTCGGAGTGATACGGCGGACAAGGTCGTCCAGCGAATAACGCGGGCGGCTCGGCCGGATCACGATGGTGCCGTTGTCCACCGACACCTGGACCGTGTCGCCTTCGCCGAGTTGCACCTCGCGTGCAACCGATTTCGGAAGGCGCAAGCCGAGACTGTTGCCCCACTTCGACAGTTGCGTAGTCGTAGCCATGTATCTACATTGAATATACACGAGCCTTTGGGCTGTGTCTACGAATCACCGACACGTACCGGGGGGTAAACGGAGGCGAAGCGCTCACTCGTTCGTGCAAATCGTCGCGCGTGGGCAACCGTCCGGAGGCGGGGAAGTCGTCGATTGGGGCTCCTCGACTCATCGCGACCGGACCTACGCGCGAACGTCGCTTTGACCATCCCGTTCGACTCCGCCGCGGGTGACGAAACATTCCAACACAGCGCTGTCCGCACAGAGTTCCCTGACCGTCTGCAAACTGCCCCGTACCCCGCGATCGTATTGAATGGGATCACGCTGTGTTCTCGCCGATTCTTCGAGTGCGCACCGACGCGCCGCAAGCGATGAGGAGCGATCTCGAGACGATGATCTTGGCGCTTGCGTTCATGTGCCGAAGGCCCAGGTGGCGGCAGTCAGTCCGGCGCTCATCGCGGAGCGAGGTCGCCGTACCAATACGCGGCGGTGACGCCAAAGTCCATCAGGAAGTCGCTGCCGGTGATGAATCCCCCCTCCGGTCCCATGAGCAGCGCGCCGACCGTTCTCACTTCGTCAGGCGTGCCAGCGCGCGGCCATAGGGCCGAAGTAGATCGAACCAAATCTGATTTCCCCACACGTTCGAGTGTGCTCGCGCCAGAAGCCCATAGGCATGCCCGGCAGCGCAATCTGCTGACGATTCTGTAAGTACAGCACGCTGTCTGGACGATTCGCCTGCAGGTGATGTCAGATCGTCGTCACGAAGGACGGCGCGCCGAACTCATTTTCAGCTGCCGTTCGGAGATCGGAATGAAACCGCCGGCCAATCAAGGTGACCGGTTTGCCCGCTGACTCGGCCCCCAACGTCTGCCCTCGAGAGATCGATCACGACAGCAGTCCGATCTTCCTGACAAGATTCTCGAACCGCGGATCGGCGCGGAACTCGTCCCATCGCGGATCCCGTTTGAGCCAGACGAGCCAGTGGGAGTGTTCGCGATATGCGGCGTCCAGATACTGAAACATCCGCTCGCGATCGCCGAGTCCCGCGTAGATCGCCGCAATCGCGTACGCGGACGCGTATCCTCCGTCCCGCGTCAGGGTGTCAAATTCGGCGAGGATTGCCTTCGCATCCTGCACGCGACCTGCTTTCCCGTACATGTAGCCGAGGGCTGCCATCGCGGGGGTCCAGGTGCGCAGCGGCCCGATGTTGTGAAAGGCCTGGTCGGCGTCGGCGTAGCGTCCTTGAGACGTGTAGATGCGTCCAAGCCAGAAATAGCCCAACGCGAATTTCGGATCCATCTCCAGCGCGAGCCCGACCGCGTGCAGCGCGTCTTCTTGACGGCCGTAATAGTAGTAGATGTACGCGCGATCGGCGTTGATCGCAGGCGAGAGCGGATCCAGCGCCTTGGCGATGGAAATCTCGGCGTCGGCGGCCGCGAACGGCCGGTCCATGGCGGTCAACAGGTAGGCGTACCATTGATGCGCGACGGCGTAGCTCGGATTCAACTGGATCGCGCGCCGATACTCCGACTCGGCGTCCGCGAAGTCCCAGTCGTAGTACATCAGCGCATACCCGCGTGAGGCATGGCCTTCGGCCAGCGACGGGTCGAGGGCGAGCGCCTTCTCCGCCGCGGCCCGCGCGCGAGGAAAGGTGTCCTCGGGGGAGACGTACGACCCGTAGCCGAGTTGTGCGTATGCATCGGCGAGTCCGGCGTAGGCCGGCGCGTAAGTGGGATCCGCGTCGATCGAATCCTGAAAGAAGCGAATCGAGTCGTGCAGGGCCGACTTGCTCCGCTTGTCCCACGCATGCCGGCCGCGCACGTATGCGTCGTACGCCGCTGGAGCGACCTTGCGCGGAGTGCTCGAGAGACGCGTCAGGACATCCGGCGTCAGCCGCAGATCTGTTTCCCGCGCGATCGCGCGCACCACGTCGTTTTGCACGACGAGCACATTGTCGAGACCCTGCTCGTAAGCACCGCCCCAGATCCGCCGGCCCGTTCTTGCCTCGACGAGCCGGGCAGCCACTTTGACGCTGGATCCATGGCGGGCCACTGACCCTTCGACGACCGCGTCCACGCCAAGTTCTGCCGCAATCTGCGCGATCGGCTTCCGTGTTCCACGGTAGCGCACGGCTGCCGCCGGCGAGGCGACGCGCCAACTGCCGAGCGAAGCGAGCCGCGCCGTCAACTGTTCCGTCATCGTCTCTGCGAAATCGTCCTGCTGCCGATCTCCCGAGAGGCTTGCGAGCGGCAGCACCGCCAGCGCGCGGATCGGCGTCCTCCGCACGAACACGGACCGCGCGCCAGCAAGCCACAAGATGGTCGAGAGAACGATCAGGACGCCGAGCACGATGAGCGGCGCCAGGCGCAGCCCTGGCCTGAGCGCGCGGATCCAGTCGGCGCCAGTCGGGCGGCCGGAGTCGCTGAGAACGGCTCGCAGTGCGAATGCCAGATCACGTGCGGACTGAAAGCGGTGAGCTGGATTCTTCTCCAGGCAACGTCGCACGAGCGCTTCGACGCGCACCGGGATCCCGCGGCCGAGTACCGCCAGATCGCGCGGCTGATCCCTGAGGATCGCGGCGAACACTTCCGGAGCCGTGTCGCCGCGGAATGGACGCTCGCGCGCAAGCATCTCGTAGAGCACGCAGCCGAGCGAGAAGATATCGCTCCCGTGATCCGCAGGCTCGCCGCGCACCTGTTCGGGCGACATGTATCCGACCGTTCCGAAAATCACGCCTGGCGCGGTCTCGGTCGCGACGCCGCCTGACGGGCCTTGAAACGCCGCGTCGGTTGCCAGGCCGAAGTCCACAATCTTCACCAGCCCGTCACGCACGATGAAAATGTTGCCGGGCTTCAGATCGCGGTGGACGATGCCGCGGGCGTGGGCCGATGAGAGGCCATCGGCAACGGCAGCTGCGATAGAGAGCGCCGTCCTCCACGGCAGGTCCTCCTTGGCGAGTCGTCGATCGAGAGACTCCCCATCGAGCAGCTCCATGACCGCGAACGCCGCACCATTGTCGCGGCCCACGTCATGCAGCGCCACGATATTTGGATGCGACAAAGCGGCGATGGCGCGGGCCTCGCGCTCGAACCGGGCCAGCGCGGCGGGATCGGTCATGAGGCGATCGGTCACAACCTTGATGGCGACTTCGCGCCCGAGCCGCGTGTCTCTCGCCCGATAGACCTCGCCCATGCCTCCTGCGCCGATCGGCGTCAGAATCTCGTAGGCGCCAAGCCGTGTCCCTGGAGCGAATCTCACGGCCGTCATGGACGACCCGCGTCCGGCCGGCCGACCCTGCCGCTCATCGGTCGCGTGGATGCGACGCCCGCCAGCGAGACGAAGGTCAGCGTAATCGGACCCACACCGATGATGCTGCCGTCGTGCAGTTCGGTTGGTGACGTGATGCCGCGCCCGTCGACGGACGTGCCGTTCCGGCTGTTCAGATCCTCGAGGACCACTCGACCCGCCGTGAGTGAAAGTCGCGCGTGGCGCCGTGACACAGACGGATGATCGAGAAAGACGTGGACGTCGGGATCGCGCCCGATGAGGTTGTCACCGTTCTGCAGTGCGAAGGCGTGCGTTCCTCTGGTCAGCCGACAATTCGCAACCTGGCCCTCCGCGGCCATTGTTTCCCGGTCGATCGGCCCGACGAATCTATAGCCCTTGCCGACGACCGTTTCGACGAATCCCGGCCGATCCGCGTCTTCGCCGAGCGCCTTTCGTATCTTCCGCATCGCGGTATTGATCGCGGCGTCGCGATCGAGGAACACGTCCGAGCCCCACAGAGCCGCCTGAATGCCGTCGCGAGCGACGAGCGTGCCGGCGTGCTCCACCAGAAGGACCAGCACCTCCATCGGAATCTTCTCGAGCCGCACGGGGATGCCCTCCCGGCGCAGCGTAAACGCCGCGACATCCAGCTCGAACTCGCCGAAGCGGAAACGGCCGGCCACTGCACCGGATGATACTTGCAATCTTCAGAGAAAATTCAGACGACCTCTATGGCGTGCGAGGGGGTCGTCCGGCCAGGATCGGCCTCTGTCGGATCGATTCTCGACAGATTGCCGCGCCGCTTGGCGGCGGAGGAGGTCACATGAAACGTTGGTCGTTCGCGCTCGGATGCGTCTCGGTCTTTGCGATGGCGTGCAGCGGCCGTGGCGTCAGCCCAGCCGCTCCAACGGCCGGATCAGACGCTGCGACTGCCGTGGTTGGCGCGGGACCGAGTCAGACGACGGCGGTGTCGGAACAGCCGCCGTTCAATCTGGAAGCGATTCTCCGAGGCGACGGCTTCGGGCTCGTGAAATTCCGGCAGGAGCAGGATTCGACACACAACATCGTCAATCTTGACGTCTGGGTGCGCGATCTTCTCGCCAATACCAGCTACAGCCTGCAGCGGGCCACCGACGCCACGCTCGACGGCGTGTGCACCGGGACCAACTGGCTGACGCTCGGGGAAGGGTCGACACCGCATCCAATCGTCACGGACGATAAGGGCACCGCCCGCGCCGCGCTGTGGCGCGATTTGTCGGCGGTGGCTCCCGGCACGACGTTCGACATTCACTTCCGCGTGATCGAGAACGGCACGACCCCGGTCCACGTGGCGCTGGAGAGTGATTGCTACCGCTTCGTCGTGCGGAATTGATCCGATTACCTCTTGCGTGTCGGCGGAAGAACCCGCGGCGGCGGAAGGACCGCGCCTTTTGAGGTGGCCAGAAGGCGTATCGGTGAGCCCGGTGAAGCGGCACGTAGATGCTGAATCAGGACCAGCTGCGGACACGCGGGCGGCACACGCCACCGCCCCCCTCGGTAGTCGCGGTGTTTGTTCGTCAGGAACGCGCACAAGGCGTCCGCCCCTCGGTTCCAGCATGCTACGCTGACGCCGTGCGCTGACAACAGGGAGGAGTCCGATGTCCGGATTGAGAAGTGCGGCGGCGGTGGCCGTGTTCCTGGTCGCGGCTGCCGCGCCCCAGCCTGCGTTCGCGCAGGGTTGAGCGCCCATCCGCTTCACGTCCCCCGGTCCGGGTGGACTTCAGCAAACCTACCTCGCCCGTCACCGCTGGCAGATCGGCGTGTCTTACCGGCGGCTGACTGCGGATCGCTGGTTCGTCGGCCGCCAGGTGCGTGAAGACAAGGCTCCGTTCGGACAGCCGCTGCTGCTGGAGATCAATTCGCTCGATCTGTCCGTCTCGTACAGCGTGACGGATCGATGGACCGTGGG
>JANPCT010000921.1:0-2823 GCA_031431095.1 Acidobacteriota bacterium
GAGCCCGCCGGCGTGCCGGATTACGATCAGGCCGGAAAGATTCTGTTTGCCGACGCCGGACAGCTCCTCGGCATGCCACGCCGATTGATGGTGATTGATCGCGGCGCCAGCTCGGGCCTGCGGGCCGGGCAGCGTCTGACGCTCTTTCGTCGGCGCCTCACCGGCGAACACGCGGTCGTGAGCACCGGCGATGCCGTCATCGTCGCCACGCGCGGCGACTCAGCGACGATCCGGGTCGAGCACGCGACTGACGCGATTGCCTTCGGCGACTGGGCCGCGCCTCACCAGCCTTCGCCGGCACCCAAGGCGGCCGTCCGCTGACCGGTTAGACCGCAATTTCTGCGATTCCGCCCGTGGCGTCCGTCCGCAGAAAGTGCTCGGGCACCACTTGCCACCGCAAAGTATCAATTGGGGTCAGACCCCGGTTGCAGCGGATTGGGGTCAGACCCCAATCCGCTCGCCTCTCGCCGCAGCAGCACGGCGGCGCCGCGGGCGGCGCTTCAGCCTTCGATCTTCCCCGCCGCGTTGTTCCATCGGACCGGGTGGCCGGCACGCAGCGCCGCGTTGGCGATGTGCGACGTCCGCGCCGCGTGATGACCGACGCGTACCGGCGCGTTCGGCGTCTTCCGGCTGCGGACGCACTCGAGCCAGTTCTGCAGATGCGTCAGCGTGCCGTCGCCGCTCGATCGCACGAAGATGTCGGGCTCAGGCGTGTTCGTCCCGGACACGTTCGCCGCATCGTCACGATAGAAAGCGAGCCGCGAGCGATCGATCTTCAACGTGCCGCGGTCGCCTCGGAACTCGAGGCCGCCATCGTCCACGCGGCTGACGTAGGTGCCGAGATACGCGGCCATGAAGTCGCGCGGGAACTCGAGCGTCACGTTGACGGTATCGGGCGTTTCCCACGATTTCAGGTTGTAGCTGCGCCCCGTTGCCACGGCTGACAGCGGCGCCTCGACGTTCATGTACCAGTGGACGACATCGATCCAGTGCGTCATCAGGTCGGTGACGCCGCCGCCGCCGAAGTCCCAGAAGTGCCGCCATTGAAAGAAGCGCTCCGGGCGGAACGGCTGATCCGGAGCCGTGCCGAGCCAGCGCTTCCAATCCAGCTGGTTCATGTCGACGGCCGCGTAGTTTCCGGCGCGGGCGTGCTGATACCAGTACGTCTGCACGAAGGTGATCTGTCCGAGGCGGCCGGAGTCGATGATCTGCTTGCCCAGCACCCAGTGGTCCCAGCTGCGCTGCTGGGTGCCGGTCTGGACGATCTGTTTCGACGCTTCGACCGTCCTGACCATCTCGACGCCTTCCGCGATGGTGTGCGACATCGGCTTCTCGACGTAGACGTCCTTGCCGGCCGCGACGGCATCGAGCGTCATCGTCTTGTGCCAGTGATCGGGGGCGCCGATGACGACGGCATCGATCGCGCGGTCGTCTAGGATGCGGCGGTAGTCCGCCATCTTCACGGCCGTGGCGCCGGCGATCTCCGCTGCCTGGAGCAGCCGCGGCTCGTAGACGTCGCACAAGGCGACCATCTGGTTGCCGGGCAGCTGCTTGAGCAGGCCCATCAGGCCGCGGGCGCGGCCGCCGGTGCCGATGACGCCGACGCGAATCCGGTCGTTCGCGCCTTGCGCGCTCGCGGCAGCCATGCGAGTCCCGAGGGTGAGACCGGTAGCAGCGGCGAAAAAAGTTCGTCGATCGCAACGCATGTGCTGACTCCTCTTCCCGCGCATGGTCGCACCGGAGCGGCGCTCGTGCCGGCGGCGCGGCTGTTGCCGGGTGAGTGACCGCGGGCGCGGGCGCCCGCGGAATGACTCAGGGGTAGACGAACGTAATGGTGGCGCCGATCCCGTTGTGGCGCTTGACGTCGGCGCGTCCGCCGTGCGCGCGGACCACGCAGGCCGCCGCGGCGAGGAGGATGCCGGCCGCCGGCGCGGTGTGGTAGGGATCGATCGCGTCATCGAAGAACCGTTCGACGTCCCGGTGTCCAATGAACAGCGCCGGGCAGATGACATCGACGATCAGGGCCGGCCGGATCTTCACGGACTGCAGGCTGATGGAGATACGCGGCGCCGGGTCGGCAGCGCCGGCGATGGACGGCCATCGCGGGTCCAACAACAACAGGTCCACGATCGCATCGACGGTGCCGGCGAGCCCTTGAAGGACGAGAGCTGACTCGGCGAGTATCGTGAACGCCGGGTCGTCGGCTGTGACATCGCACTCCAGTCCGGCCATTCGCGCGACCGGGGCGCAGGCGAGCCGTGCACTTTCCACGATGTCACGAACCGTGAGCGCGCGGCGGATCGGGGTCGGACGGTCCTGGAGGATTGCCGCGGCCTTGGCGAGGCGCGCCACGCGAGCGAACTCGGCATGCACCGACTGCGCGATGAGCGGCGGCGTCGCCTGGTGGCTCCGCATCGCGGCGGCATGCGTGACGACGGATTCCAGGCGGCCGGCGATCAGTGACAGCGCGCCCGCTGGCGCGGACATGAGTGTTTCTGCCGGGAGTGGCGCCGCCGTGTCGGCGGGAGGCGCCATGGATGGGCGATCCGGCATGTGCCGGGGCCGCGTGTCGCGGTCGCGTGACCCCGAACCGTCGAGTGTGTGCGACATCAATTCGTCCACATAGTGGGCGTCATGCCGCATGCGGAATGAACCGGGCAGCCCCTCCCGGCTCGATCGAATCGGCCCTTCCTCATCGTTGTCACCCGGTGTCTCGACGTCGTCTGTGTCTGTCTGTTGCAGGTCGTCATTCAGCAGTTCGGTGATGCGATCACCTGCCGATTCGTTCACGCGGGATCCTCCGAAGTACAAACGCGCAGCGCC
>JANPCT010000922.1:0-12689 GCA_031431095.1 Acidobacteriota bacterium
CTGATGGACGTTTGCCCGGTCGGCGCGATCACGACGCGCGACTACCGGTTCAAGTCGCGCCCGTGGGACAACCCGGATGTGGTCGACACCATCTGCACCTTCTGCGAGAAGGGCTGCAACACCAGCGCGTGGCTCAAGGCCAAACCGGAATGGGCGAAGGGCTCGCGCCTGGTCCGCATCACGCCCCGCTACAACCCCGCGGTCAACGACTACTGGATGTGCGACATCGGCCGCTTCGACTATCACTGGATAGAAGGCCCCGATCGGCTGCGCGGCGCGTTGGTTCGCGACGCGGCGGGGGCACAGCAGGCGGTGGAAACGCGCGAGGCGCTGGGCAAGCTGGCGGAACGCGTCGCCGCGCTCGGCGGCACCGGCGCGCTGCGCTTTCTGATTTCCGCGCACGCGTCGATGGAGGAGCTCTTCCTGCTCGGCCGTCTCGGTGGCGCTTTCGGATTGCCTGAGGACGGCGTCGCGATCAGCTGGCGGACGCGGCCCAAGCCGCAGCCGGCCGGCACGAAGTTCGAGATCCCGCCAGTCGACGCGCCGAACGTGAAAGGGGCGGCCGATCTCGGGTTCCCCGTGCGCGCGCTGCCCAACGGCGAGGCGGATCTGGGACAGTTCCGTCAGGCCGTCGACGCTGGTGAGGTGAAGGCCCTCTTCGTTTTCGATCCGGGCCCCTCCGGCTCGATTGGCGACCTGTCGTGGGTGGTCGCCGCGCGAGCGGCCGGCAAGGTGCCGCTGCTGATCGTCCAGGGCGTTCTCATGACCGATCTTGCCCGCGCCGCCGATATCGTCCTGCCAGGCGCCTGCTCGCTCGAGAAGGACGGCGCCTACGTGAATCAGCAGGGAGTTCTTCAGGCCGCCGCGCGGGTGTTCGCGGCGCCAGGCGATGCGCAGGAAGACTGGCAGATCTTCGTCAACCTGGCGATGGCACTCGGATCGACGCTGGACTACAGCGCCGCCGCGCACGTCCGCGCCGACCTCGCACGCGCAGTCGCCGGCAATCAGACCTACGCGGACCTCGAGGGCCTGTCGTTCGCGCGTCCCGTGGGGGCCAGAACCTGGTTGCAGGCGTCCAACCCGTCTGAGCGATGGAAGTGGGACTTGATGTTCCAGGACGTGGCGCCGGTGAAGTTTGAGACGCCGCCGGATCTCAACGCGACGCCATACGTTGCGATCCGGCTACAGAAGGTCGATTGAACCAGAACGTCACGCTGCTGGCCGCCTTTGCGGCCGGGTTCCTCTCATCCGTCCCACCGTGCGTGCTTCCGCTGATTCCGGGATAGATCCAGCTCCACCATCTTGTCCACTACCGGCTGCAATCGATTGTCCGTCGCGATCTGCAGGGGGGTATACCCGCCCGCGTCTACGGTGCCGCCGCTCGCACCGCGATCGAGGAGCAACAGTGCGACGTCGACGTGCTTGCCCGCTGCTGCGGCGTGCAGCGGTGTGTTGGTGAGGGTGTTGCGCGAAACGGCGTTCACGTCCGCGCCTGCATCGAGGAGGCTGCGCGCGGCGTCGGGATGGCCGAAAAAGGCAGCAAGATGCAGCGCCGTCCAGCCGTCGTATGAGTATGCCGCAACTGCATCGGCCGCGCTCAGCGCGCCGGTCAGCTCGCGGAGCCGTCCCGTCGCCGCCGCCGCGAACACATCGAGCTCGGCACCTGAGTCGATAAGAAGCTGGACCACGTCTCGCTGGCCGCGGTAGAGCGCGGCCATCAGCGGCGTATCTCCGTTGTCGCGTCGCGCGCTGCGCAACTCTGGATGCCGCGCGATGATCTCCCTCACCTGCGCGACCTCTCCCGTCTTCGCGGCCTCGAACAACGTCTCGAGCTCCAGCATGTTCTCTTCTCCTCCCTCGCTTCCTGCGCCGACACTTCCCGCTGTGTCGTCAGGAGGTCAGGGAACCCGGACAGTCAGCGCATGCGGACGGATTCGGACCGTCACGAAACCACGCGTGCGTCCGACCTCGCCATCCAGGTGGTACACGATGTCACCGTCCGTTTCGACGCGAGCGGACTCGATCGATCGCAGCACGATCCGAGCCGCCTTGTTTGCCGTTCCCATGGCGAGGTGGCGGCCGGCCCACAGCCTCGACAGCGGGCCGCGGTCCTCCACCACGATCGCCTCGAGCTTTCCGTCGTCCACCAGTGCCTGCGGTGCCATCCGGATCCTGTTGCCGTACTCGCGCCCGTTGGCGAAGGCAATGACCAGCGCGTTCGAGATCAGCTCCTCGCCGTCGAGCGTGACACGATATGTCGCGGCGCGGTAGCGGAACGTCTCGCGCAGGCCGATGTGGATGTACGGCACCATCCCGCGCCTGCCCAGGCCTCGCAGGTTGAACTGCTCGGCGACGGCGGCGTCGAAGCCGATCCCCGCGATATTGAAGAACAGCCGGCCGCCGAGCTCGCCGGCATCGACCAGGCGATCGCTCCCGTGGATGGCGACGTCGATGGCCCGACCGGGCTCCCACGGGACGCCGAGCTCCGCGGCGAACCCGTTGCCCGAGCCCGAGGGCACGATGCCCAGCGGCGTCGCCGTTCCGGCGACGACGTTGCCGATCTCGTTGATCGTACCGTCACCTCCCCAGGCGATCACCGTTCGCGCGCCGGCGGCAATCGCCTGGCGCGCAAGATCCGACGCGTGTCCGACACGCTCGGTGACATGAACCGGGCCGTCGACACCCGCCACGCTGAAGCGGTGCTTCAGGAGCGCGACGCGCTGCGCCGCGGCGTCAGGATTGGCGCCGGCCCCGGACAAGGGGTTCACGATCGCGAAAACATCGATTCGGGGCACGCGCGGTGGTGATGTTATAGTAACCACGCCACATGCGCCGTCGGAGGCTCTCATGACCAAATTGCCGGTCCGCCTGACGCTGCTTCTTGCCTGCGTTTCGGCTGTCGGCTATGCGGCTTTCCTGATCTGGTCGTCGGGGCAGCGGGTGCGCGTCGCCGACAACTCCGCACGACAATTTCATAGCGCGGCTCGATCGATCTCCGTTGGCATCGCGGAGCTGCGCGCTGCGGAGCAGGCGTATGTCGCCGTGGGCCAGGGCGAAGAATTCTGGTTCGCGCGCGTCTCAGCCATCCTCACGGATCTGCACGACCAGCTCTCGGCGATGAAATCGCAGGCGGCCGCGGCGGACGCCGCCGTGGCAGTGGACGATGCGTCAAGCGCGCTGCAGGATTTCGAGCAGATGGACAAGCGGGCGCGCGATTACACCCGCAATCGACAGCTGACGCTCGCGTCGGATCTGTTGTTCACCGACGGCTTCGACTTGACCAGGAAGGCCGGTGCCGCCGTCGAACGCGCGGTCACCTCCGAGCTCGTGCACCATGATCGCGCCGCGGCCGACGTTCGACGCCAGGAAATGATGGCGCTCGGCGGAGCGGCGGGAGTCGCGACCCTCGGGCTGCTGCTGTTGTTGCCGACCGGCCGTAAGCGGGAGGACGCCGAGCCGACCCCGATCACCTCGATCCCGCCCGCACGCGGTGTTTCCGCACGAACGCTGGCCGACCTGCAGGACTTCGGTGTCGTCGTCCGCCCGGCCGTCCCCGCCGCGCCCGTAGCAGCCGCGCCGGCACGGCCGACAGTTGATCTCGGCGGCATGGCGGCACTGTGCGTCGACTTCGCGAGGATCCAGGAGACGAGGGCGCTGCCGTCGCTGCTCGAACGGGCGTCAGGAATCCTGAACGCCAGCGGTATCGTGCTGTGGATTGCCGATCCGGACGGCCGCGAATTGAGCCCGATTGTCGTGCATGGGTATTCGCCGCAGCTCGCGAACCGGTTCGGCACCATCGCCCGAGATGCCGAGAACGTGACCGCCCTGGCTTACCGCACCGGCCTGCTTCAGACGATGAAGGGGGACGAGGTGTCGAACGGCGCTGTCGCCGCTCCACTGGTGAGCAGCAGCGGCGCGGTCGGGGTAATGGCAATTGAAATGAAAGATGGCGGCGAACAGCAGGAAGCCCTGCTTGCCGTCGCCACGATCTTCGCGTCCCAGCTCGCAACCCTGGTGGGACCACCCTCCGCGCGCGCCAAAACCGAAGCCGTCGGCTAGACGCCCGTTCGTACGCGGGTTCTGCTGCGCGCTCCCCCTGCTTCCAGTTTCCCCTTCAGCGTTTGAGATTTCCGCTCGCGCATCACCTCGAGTGTGAGCTCACCGTTGGCGTCGACGCGGTCGAGCGCACGGGAGATGTCGGACGAATCGTAAACGTGGCGGCCGTTGATGGACGTGATGACGTCGCCCGCCTTGACACCGGCCCTGGCGGCCGTCGAATCCGGCAATACTGATTTCACCAGCACGCCCTCTTTCACGCCGAAGTATTCCGCCAGCTGGGTATCGAGATCCTCGATGGTGACGCCAAGCCGGCCCGTACTGCCCGCTCGTCCGAACAGTTCGGGCAGAAAGGGCGGGGCGAGGGCCGGCGGGGCGGGCGGGGCGGGCATCGCTGGCAGCACCATTCGAGCACGCGGGGTGTCGAGCAGCCGGATGCCGTAGTCGTCCGTGAACGAACGAGCCTGCGGGGTGACGTTGATGGTGACGCGCTGCCCACCTCGCGACAGCGTTGCCGCGACGCTGCGACCGGGCGCGCACTCCTGCACCAGACGGGAGAAATTCAGGACGCTGCGGACCCGTTCACCGTCGAACTCGGTGATCGCGTCGCCCGCCTTGATCCCGGCCTTGTCGCCGGGGCCCTCAGGCACCACGGCCGTCACCACGACGCCCGCTTTGGCGTCCCGGCCATCGGCATCGATCTCTTCGACCGTCAACCCAATCCGCGCGCTTCGACCAAGCACATCGAACGCGCGGGCGACCGCGTCGCGCTCCTGAGCCGGCCGCGGCCGCGTCTCACGATCCTGCGCGAGCGCCGGCGCGGGTGCGGTCGCGCCGCCAGCCAGTATCAGGACGCCCGCAAGAGTGCCCCACCTTGTTAACGTCATCAAACCCTCCGGAAAATCAGCAACTGAAAAGTCAGACGCGCAGGCGGGGGGAAAGGTTGTTCGGGAAGGGGACCAGGAAAGGGCTGCCGTCACCCCGCGCAAACGTCCTGCCCGAAGGTCAGAACGTCCCCGCCAACGGACGCAGGTCGCGGGTGGCGCGGCGAAAAACCGCCGTTTTCGCGGGCACGCCCTTTGATGTAGGTGGCTGCAGCCGCGCGGAGTCAACGGGGTGCGTTAACTCAGGCAGGCGCTGGCAATCGCCGCATCCCGTCGTAGTTTGGCGATTTCGCGCGGCTCTCTCGTTGCATGAACCAGGGCGGAGGAAAACATGATCAGAAAGCTCGCGCCGCTGGCGCTCGCACTTGGCCTGCTGGCCGGATGCGCGCTGTCATCACACCCGAAAATCGCCGATCTCAAATACAATCCGGGCCGCTACCAGAACCGCTCCGTCACCGTGGACGGCGTCGTCACCAGCTCGTGGGGCATCCCGCTTCTCCCGTTCAAGCTCTACAAGGTAGACGATGGGACCGGGGAAGTCACGGTGGTGGCCCAGGACGGCCGCACGCCGACCAAGGGCTCACGCGTCAGCGTGAAGGGACGCGTCAACGAATTTGCCACTTTCGGCGGACAATCCGTCGGGCTGCACCTGCGCCAGGAACATCTCAAGTTCAAGGGCTACGAAAGCCGGTGAGGCCGGTTGGGTAGTCGCTGGACTACCCGACTATCTTGACCACGACCGCGGTCATGTCGTCGTTCGGCGGGAAGCCTTCCCTGAAGGCTTCGACCGCGTCGAAAATCGCATCGACCAGCGCGCGCGGGGCAAGCTCGTGCGACTGCTTCACGATCTCAATCAGCCGCCCCGAACCGAACTCGTCGCCATTCACGTTCATGGCTTCCGATACGCCGTCGCTGCAGAACACGAACACATCGCCCGTGTGCAGCGCGTAGGTGACCTCGTCGTAGCTGGATCCCAGGAACGAACCGAGGGGCACGCCGGGAATTTCGATCTGGGAGACGCCTTCCGCCGACGCGCGAATCGGGTACGGCAGTCCCGAATTCGCCAGCGTCACGTTGCGGCGCTTCAAATCAAAGATCGCGTAGCACAGCGTGCAGTAGTACTCCTCGAGCTGACGCTGGTGGAGAATCGTGTTCACCGACGACAGCACGCTCGCGGGTCCCGATCGATCCGGCAGATACCGGCGCCGGAACGTGCGGCCGCGAATCAACTCCGCGGCGAAGACGCTGTAGAGCGCCGCCGGGACGCCTTTGCCTGACACGTCGCCGAGCGCCACCGCGAGCATGTTGCTCTCGGGCGCCAGAAAATCGTGGAAGTCGCCGCCAAGCTCGCGCGCGGGCGCGAACCGCGCGCCAACTTCGACCCCTTTCATCCGCTTCGGCAGGCCGATCGGGAGCAGCGCCGCCTGCACGCGCTGCGCGAAGCGCATCTCCTTTTCCAGCCGCACTTCGTTCGCGCGGACGGTTTCGTAGAGCCGCGCGTTCTCGATCGCCACTGCGGCCTGGCTGGCCAGCAGCGTCAGAATCTCCACGTCGCGCTTCGTGAAGGCGTCGAGCTCCGGACTTTCGAGATCGAGCACGCCGATGCAGCGATCCTTCAGCATCATCGGGATGGCGAGCTCCGACCGGACGTCCGGCACCATGTTGATGTAGCGCGGATCCTGCGAGACGTCGGCGACGAGCACCGGCTCCTTGTGGAGCGCCGCGTAGCCGACGAGCCCTTCGCCCAGCGCAACGCGCGTCAGCGCAATCGAGTCGCCGTACTTCACCGCGAGCTTGACTTCGAGATCGGCGCGCTCCTCGTTCAGGAGCCAGATGCCGAAGGTGCGGTAATCGATCAACCGCCGCATCGATTGCGCGATGCGCGCGAAGAGCTCGTCGAGATCGAGCACCGACGCCACGTCGCGCCCGATTTCGGCGAGCGTCTCGAATGCTTCGGCGTCGCTGCGGCTGCGTTCGAACAGCCGCGCGTTGACGATGCCGACGGCGACGTGCGCGCCGAACTGGCGCAGCAGCTCGAGGTCCGCGGCGGTGAACTGATCCTTGTGTCGGCTGAGGAGATTGAGCGCGCCAATCGGGCGCTTCTTGTGAAGCAGCGGGACGACGAGCTCTGACCCCATGCCCGGGACCACCTGCACGTAACGCGTGTCGGCGGCAACGTCGTTGACCAGCAACGGCATCTGACTGGTCACCGCGGCACCGACGAGCCCGCGCCCGAGCTTCAACGGGAGGGGCGCCACGCTGTCGGGGTAGCCGACGGCGTACGCCGTCAACAACTCGCCGCGGCGCTCGTCGAGCAGATAGACCGCGAACGCGTCGAACTCGATCAATCGGCCGATCAGTTTGGGAATCCGGGCGAGCAACTCCTCGAAATCCAGAACCGCCGTGACCTGGCGGCCGAGATCGAAAAGCGTGGTGAGCATCTCCTGCTCACGGTGTGCGCTCGTAGAAGATGAGAACGGCATTCGGGAGTGTCTTCAGATTATACTGGCAACCTCTATGGACGCCCTGACGCTGCCGCTGGACCACGCGGCAATCGAACGGATACTGCCGCACCGCTATCCGTTCCTGCTGGTCGACCGCATCACCGAATTCGAGGCCGACAAGCGCATCGTCGGGATCAAGAACGTGACGCTGAACGAGCGCTACCTCGCGCACCGCGAGGGGGAGCTGCCCGTGCTGCCGCCCACAATCCTCACCGAAGCGATCGCGCAGGTGGGAGCGATCATGATCCTGGCGAAGGCGGAGAATCGCGGCCGCACGCCGTTCTTCGCCGGCATCGAGCGCGTCCGCTACCGCCGTCCCGTCCACCCCGGCGACGTCGTCGTCATCGAAGCAGTGGTGCGCCGGTTACGAAGCCGGATGGGCATCCTGCATGGCGTTGCGCGAGTCGACGGACAGGTCGCGGTTGAAGGAACGATGACGTTCGCGCTCGGACCCCGCACCGACGGCTTCGCGTAGCACGCGCGCGATCATCTCGCGATCAGCGCCACCCCGCCGAGCTTCGCCGCCCGCGAGCCCCACGCCGCCCATCTTGCGTCCGGGCGAAAGTACCGCAGCGTATCGAACACCGCGGGCAGCAGGATGAGCACCCCGATGTACGGCTCCTTCCAGCGAAGCGAATCTGCCATTCCCCGGGTGTCACGCTCGACAGGACCAGTGCGGGCGAACGCGGCCCCGGCGTAGCCTGCGGAGGCGAGGACGTTGAAGGCGAAGACTCCTTTGACAAGTGGCGCACGCTCACGGCGCAAGTGAGGACGCCGTGAGAGGATCCACTCGTTCGTCGCTTCCTGCACCCAGAAACCGGCCGAGTCGATAGTGAATTCACGACGAGGCGACAGGCCGCTCTTGTGAGTAATCGCAAAGAACGGCAGTCCGTGAAACGACACCTTCCTGATGCCGGGGTCAGCCTTGAACAGTCCGTCGAACAGCAGGTGACCCGACTCGTGAGCCCCGAGGCCGAGCGCGGCGCCGGCGAGGAACTGCCCTACCCCGGATGCCGTTCGATGCTCACTGGTGGTAGCGCTCACCTCGTGCCGGCGCTCTGGATCCTGACCAGTGCCGGCTGCCGCGCTGACTGCAATCGGCGTAAACAGCAGCGTCGTAAGGACAAAGCGGGCGCATGTCGATACGGAAGGGCTCGTGGCACAGCGGTTGCTGAGTGCTGGTTGGTCCGCGTCGATACAGGCGCGGCGAAGGAGAAGGACAATGCTCGAAACGATTGCGGTCATCCTGATCGTCCTGTGGCTGCTCGGAATGGTCAGCGGCTACACCCTCGGCAATTTCATCTACGTGCTGCTCGTCGTCGCGATCGTGCTGTTCCTCGTGCGGCTGATCAGCGGGCGTCGGGTCTGAACGCCAGAGGCTCGACGTGCGTGCGCGCCCGCGCTGTTGTGCGCGGCGCGCGTACAATCGCCACCCCCACGAAGACCAGGGCGGCCGCGAGCGCCATGCGGGCCGTGAACGGCTCGCCCAACACCGCGACACCGAGCGCGAGCATCATGAGCCCTCCGGCGAGCATTTGCGCGGCCGTCGCCGTGAAGACGTTCTTCGCGCGGCCATGCCGCTTGGAATACGACGACCCGATCGACCAGCCCAGGCAGGCAATCTGCAGGGCGATCATCCCGACGACGAACCCCTGCCCGCCTGATCCGCCCCGCCACAGTTCGGGCCAGACCAGCACCACGATCCCGACGAATCCGAGAACGAACCCGACCGCCGTGCGCCAGTTCATGCGCTCGCCGTCGCTGCGGAACGCTTCCACACCCGCCATCCAGAACGGTGACGAGGCGACAACGACCGCAGCCAGCCCACTCGGCACGTACTGCTCCGCCCAGACAACCCCGCCGTTGCCCAGTACGAGCATGAGAAATCCCAGCTTGAACGCGTCGCCCCACCCCGATACCGGTGGAAGGCGCTCGCCGCGCGTTGCCATGTAGGCAGCCAGCAGACCGCCGGCCGTCGTCCACCGAAGTCCGCCCATCAGCATCGGCGGCATCGTCTCGAGGCTGATCCGAATGCCGAGGTAAGTCGTGCCCCAGATGAGACAGACGGCGATCCAGGCGAGCCAGGCGATGCGGCGTTCGCGCGGTGAAGTTGCGAGATCGGCAGCGGGCACGGCACTCATCACGCCGGCCCAGCCGCGGCCGATCGCACGGGCAGACGCGGCGTCTCCTTGACGGTTCCGAGAACAATCGTGGTCCGGGTCGATCGAACGCCGGGGATCCGGCCGAACCGATGCCGGAGCAACTGGCCGATGTGCTCCGCGTCTCGCGCCCGGACCTTGAGAAGATAACAATCCTCTCCCGCCACGTGATGGACCTCGAGGACCTCTGGGCACTGCGCCAGGGCCCTCGAGACGCTGTCGTCGCCTGGCGCCTCCTCGCTGCGCACCGAAATGAAGGCCAGCATCGACTGATCGACGGCGCGCGGGTCCACCAGGGCCGCGTATCCTTTGATCACCCCGCGGCTCTCGAGCTTCCGTAGCCGTTCCAGGACCGCGGAAGGGGCCAGCCCTACGAGTCTGGCCACCTCAGCCTGGGCTATACGACCATTTTCCTGAACAAGATTCAGAATAAGCATGTCGATATCGTCGATCATTCTGTCCTGCTCCATCCGCACAGAAGTTTATCACTTTGGTTGGATGAAACCGAAGGTGCCGCCGCCAAGTCTGGCCCCGCCATCTACGGTGAGGGTCTCGCCGGTGATGAAGGCAGATTGAGGGGCAACGAGAAACGCGACGGCGTCCGCGACCTCTGCGGGCGTCCCCCATCGACGCAGTGGGACCGTGGCGGTGATGCGTTCGACCGCTTCCGGCGTGCTCCACAACTGCCGCGCGGCCCCCTCGGATTCGATGGGCCCCGGGGCGACGGCGTTCACGCGGATGCGGTGCGGCGCCCATTCGACGGCGAGCGTCTGCGTCATCGACAACACGCCGGCCTTCGCGGCCGCGGAGTGAATCGTCCCGGGGCTGCCGGTCCAGATGTAGTTCGCCAGGATCGACACGATCGATCCGCCCCGGTTGCGGGCGATCATGTGACGTCCGACGGCGCGCGAGCAGTAGAACGTTCCGTTGAGCACGATGCCGATCACGCTGTTCCAGCCATTCGGAGACAGATCCTCCGCCCGGCAGACGAAATTGCCCGCCGCATTGTTGACGAGGATGTCGAGACTGCCGAAATGCTTCACTGTGCGCTCGACCATCTCGTCGACCTGTTCGGGCTTGCGGACGTCGAGCTGGACGGCGAGCGCATCGACGCCGGACTCGCGCAGCGCCGCACATCCCAATTCGAGATGGTTCGAGTCGCGGCTGGCGATGGCGATGCGCGCGCCGAGCGATCCGAGCCGCGTCGCGATGGCGAGGCCGATGCCGGTGCCGCCGCCGGTGACGACGGCAACCTGGCCCTTCAACAGATCTGGAGCGTACATGGTGCTCAATTATCGGTGCTAAGATTGCCGCGAGCAAACCCATGAGCACGGAGCTGTCCGCGAACGTCGAAGCGTTCGCGAGGCTGTTCGAAGCGGTCCACGAAGGTGTGTACATCGGCACCATCGATGGTGCCGATACCCGGACGGCGGCCGCGAATCCCCACCTCAAGCTGATGTTCGGTTACGCGGCGGATACGCCCGAGGGAGACGTGCGTCCGTTCGAGGCGGATCGTTTCCTCGATCCGCTCGCACGCGACGGCTTCATCGCGCGATTGCAGCGTGACGGTGCGGTCACGGATTATTTGCTCAGGCTTCGGCGCGCCGACCGCGTCGCTATCTGGGTCGAGGTCACCGCGCACGCCGATCCCGTCGACGATGGGGCGGTCCATATCGAAGCGCTGATGCGCGACGTCAGCGAGCGCAAGCGCCTCGAGGATCAGGCCCGCGATCTGTACCATCAGCTGCTGCAGGCCGAGAAGCTTGCGGCGCTCGGGCAGACCATTTCCGGCGTCGCCCACGAACTCAATAACCCTCTGGCGACAATCCTGACGTGGGCGGAGCGGCTGTCGCAGCGATCGGTCGACGACCAGACGCGGCGCGGCCTCGAGACGATCCTCAGCGAATCGGAGCGCGCGGCGAAGATCGTCCGCAATCTGCTCACGTTCGCGCGCAAGCGGCACACCACGCGCGCCATGGTGGACGTGAACCAGATCGTCCGCGACACGCTCGCGCTGCGATCGTACGAGCAGACGCTCTCGAACATCAGCATCATCGAGGCGCTTGCCGCCGGCCTGCCGCTCGCCTTTGCGGATCCGCACCAGTTCCAGCAGGTGCTGCTCAATCTGATCATCAACGCCGAACAGGCGATGCTCGCCGCGAACGGCCGCGGCACCCTGATTCTGCGAAGCTGGCAGGATCTCGACGGCGACGCCGTGATCCTGGAAGTGAACGATGATGGACCTGGCGTGCCCGAGGAGGTGCAGCCGCGGATCTTCGATCCGTTCTTCACGACGAAGGAAGTCGGCAAGGGCACGGGCCTCGGCCTGACCGTCGCCTACGCGATCATCCAGGAACATGGCGGCCGCATTACGGTGAAGTCCGAGCCCGGCGCGGGCGCGTCATTCTTCGTCGCGCTGCCGATCGGGGACGGCCCGATGAAGCCGCCGCTCCCGAAGGAAGTCATCACGCCCGACATCGGCGCCGGGACCGTCGTGCTGCTGGTGGAGGACGAGGCGGCACTGGGCGCCGCCGTGTCGGAGTCACTCGCCGACGCGGGGTTCGTCGTCGATCGCGCTGCCAATGGCGAGGAGGCGATCGCGCGCGTGCTGGCGCGTCCCTACGATTTGATCATCTGCGATTTGAAAATGCCGCGAGTGGACGGCATGCAGTTCTACCGGATGCTCGAGCGCGACCACCCGGAGGCGGCGCGCCGCATCCTGTTCGTCACCGGGGATGTCGCCGGCACGGACGCCGAGCGCTTCCTGGAGGAGACGGGCTGCCGCTGGCTCGCCAAGCCGTTCCGGCTTCGCGATCTGCTGCGCGCGGCGAAGGAAATCGTGGGCTAGCCGCCCGTGGTGAAAGCCAGTTCGCACTCGCCGATCTGCACGGCCGGCTTACTCCCGATGGACAGACGTTCGGGCCCTGAAAATCGCCGTACGGGGGACCGATGACGCGTGATCTTCGCGTCGGGATCGTGCGGATGCGTCCAATCGTCGTTCGAGCCCTTCTTCGTCCGCTTACGGTCGATCCGCGCCAAGTCCGTGCGGGCCGGCGTCTCGATGCCCGACGCCTGCGCGCGCTTCG
>JANPCT010000923.1:0-2552 GCA_031431095.1 Acidobacteriota bacterium
GGGGCGGCGGCCGGGGCGGCCGCGGCGGCGTCCCACAGGGAGAGCCCGCCGGGCCGGGCGAGTACCGCGTCACGATGACGGTGAACGGGAAGACCTACACGTCGAGGCTGAGGGTCCGCGCTGATCCGATGCTCGGCGGCACGCAGTAGCTAACGCAGATGACGGAGGGCGGTGCCGTCCGCATTGACCGTGCAGACGATCGCCGTTCTCCCGTTCATGCCGTCCGGCAGGTGCACGAATGCGATCCGCGATCCATCCGGTGACCAGCGCGGATCCACCGCGTCACCGCGCTCGACGTTCATCAGCTTTTTCTGATCCGTGCCATCCGCCTCCATGGTGAAGATCTCCGTGCGTCCGCTCCGCCAGGTCATGAACGCGATCCTGCTGCCGTCTGGCGACCACGAAGGGTACATCCCGTTGGCGGGGTCGGTCGTCAGCCGGCGCGGCTCACCTCCGGTCGCCGCGACAGTGTGCACATCGCGCCTGACATGAAAGGCAAGCGTGGAGCCGTCGGGTGAGAACACCGGGAACCAGGTCGTGCCCGTCCGGGTCACGCGAGTCGCCGCAGCGGCAGGGTCCGGGGCGGACTCGTAGGCGTCGAAGCCGCCATCCCGATCGGACATGAAGACGATCGTTTTCCCGTCCGGTGACCACGTGGCCGACACGTCACGCGCCTTGTCGCGGGTGAGCGGCCGCACGTTGCTGCCGTCGGCGTTCATCGCGAACACGTCGAAGTTGCCGTCGCGGTCGGAGTCGAACGATATCGTTCGCCCGTCCGGCGACCACGCGGGATAGCCTTCGTCGGCGCTGGTGCCGGTGAGGCGCGTCACACCCGACCCGTCCGCGTTCATGACGTAGATTTCGGCGTTGCCGTCGCGCTCGGAATAGAAAGCGAGCCGGCTGCCGTCAGGAGACCAAGCCGGCGAGCCGTCCTTCCAGTCGAGTTGTGACCGCGTCAGTAGCTTTGCGGCCAGCAGCGCGACGGCGACGATCGCGACGGCCGCGAGGACGTATTTCCACGCTCCACCTGGCGAAGGCGCCTGCGCCCGCGGCGCGTCGCGCCGTTTCAGCCGTTCCTGTTGCGATCGTCCCATCAAGAAAGCCTAAGGCCTCAAGCCTAAGGCCTAAAGCCCAAAGCCTGTCGTAATCGGCCTGTGCTACTCTCCGATTGTCAGGTTGGATGACCGCCCGCCTCAGCTCTCGAGCTCCGAGCCTTACTCCAGCACACACGCACGAACACAGACCTGGACGGCTGACGGGCCTGGTCGCACGTCCCGTTTCGCGGGACAGGAGTAGCAGTAGATGGCTCGGAAACTTTACGTCGGCAATCTGCCTTTCACGGCCGGTGAGGCGGAGCTGCAGGAGCTCTTCGCCACCGCCGGCACCGTCGATTCGGTGAAGGTGATGCGCGACATGGCCACCGGACGCGCGCGCGGATTCGCGTTCGTCGAAATGGCCACGGACAACGATGCGCAGTCGGCAATCGACAAGCTGCACAACTTCGAGTTCGGCGGCCGCAACCTGACGGTGAACGAGGCGCGTCCGCGCCCGGAGCGGTCCGACGGCGGCGGATTCGGTGGGGGCGGCGGGGGTGGTTACGGGGGCGGTGGTGGTGGCGGCAAGGGCGGACGCCGCGAGCCACGCTGGTAGCGATCTGGCCCGCCATCCGTCTCTGCGGAAATGACTGCGACCGGCAACCGAACGTGGCGCCTGAAGGCTCGAGGCGCTCGCGCTGATCAGCGCGGCAGCGCGAACGCCACGATTGAGCTCCCGGACGGCGCGCCGTTCTTGCCGCCGCCGCAGGCGATGACGATGTACTCGCGGCCGGCGAGTGAATAAATCGACGGCGTGGCGTTGCCGGCGGCCGGCAGCGTCGTCTCCCACAACAGCGTGCCCGTGAGCTTGTCGTAGGCGTGAAACTTGCGGTCGAAGCTCGTGGCGCCGATGAACAGCAAGCCGCTGGCGGTCACGATCGGGCCGCCGTAATTGTCGCTGCCGGTCTGGCGCACGCCTTTGGCTGCGAGCTCGGGATACTCGCCAAAGGGGATGGTCCACTTGATCGTGCCGGCATTCAGGTCTATCGCATTCAGCGTGCCCCACGGCGGCGTCAGGGGAGGGTAGCCGTCTGGATCGCGCCACAGCGTCTCGCCGTCGCTGCGATACTTCACGTAGGTCGGCTCTTTGGTGACGTCGGGGTCCGATCCCCGGTCGTTCCCGGTGATCAGGAACTCGACGAGATCGCTGGTGTTCTTCGCACCCATGTCGGGATACCCGGGCATCCGGCCGGTGCCGTGGCGGATGACGTCGGCAAGCTGTTCACGTGTCTTGCGGGCGCCAATGTCGATCAGCGACGGCGCCGCCGCGCTGCCGCTGCGATCCGTGCGGTGGCACGACGCGCATTTCGAGTTGTACAAGGACGTGTCGGTGTTCGGGATCAGGCGCACGATCCACGGCATCTCGTTCGAGTTGACGAAGAGCAGCGCCGTCTCGGGATCGAATGCGGCGCCACCCCATTCCGCGCCGCCGTCCACGCCGGGAAAGATGATGGTGCC
>JANPCT010000924.1:0-6248 GCA_031431095.1 Acidobacteriota bacterium
CGGATCGAGGGAGAGCACGGCGCTTTCCGCGGCCGCCTGGGCCCCCTCGGCCGCCGGGTCGGGAAGGCGGACGGCGGCGTGCGCCTTCTTATCCTCTTCTTCGTCGTCATCGTCCCCGGCGAGGCGCTCGAACTCCTCGACGGTGTTGATGACTTCAGTGACGTAGAGAAAGGCGTCGCGCTCGAGCCCGATGTCGATGAACGACGACTGCATTCCCGGGAGCACCGTCGAGACGCGTCCCTTGTAGATGTTGCCGACGACGCCGCGCTGATTTTCGCGCTCGATGAAAATCTCGACGACTTGGTCGTCCTCGAGAATAGCGACACGCGTGTCGTGCGCGCCGGCGGAGATGATCATCTCCTTGTTCATGGAAACTCCAACTGCGGAACGGGGACGCCGCCCTCACGCCGAGCGCGACGAGCGCAAACGCAAGAATGATCAGCAGCATCCGTCCGCCTAGTTTGTAAACCTTCTCATCCGCACGTTGAGGATGAGGCCAAAGCTCGCGAGCGCTGCTATCAGGGACGAACCGCCGTAGCTCATGAGCGGCAGCGTAATTCCCTTCACCGGCGCCAGGCCGGCCGACATCGTCACGTTGTAAATCACCTGGAATGCAAACCCCGAAATGATGCCTCCCACCAGATACGCGCCGAGGCGGTCCTTCGCGAGCCGGGCCGCCTCGAGAGAGCGCAAAATGACGAACAGATACAGGCCCAGCGCAGTGAGCACGCCGATGAAGCCGTGCTCTTCCGCGAGGACCGAGAAGATGAAGTCGTTGTGGGCCACGGGCAGGAACTTGTACTGCCCCTGCGTGCCCTGCCGGAAACCCTTGCCGGTCAGCCCGCCTGAGCCCACGGTGACCCGGGCCTGGATGGTCTGGTAACCGGCGCCGCGCGGGTCCTGCTCGGGATCGATGAACATCTGGATGCGGGATCGCTGGTAGTCCTTCAGCGCGAACTTCCACGCCACAGGGGCGGCGAGTACGCCGACGAGCGCAAGCACGCCGAGGAGACGCAGCCGCAGGCCGGCGAGGAACGCCGTCCCGACGAACACCGGGAGGAGCGTGACCGCCGTCCCGAGGTCGGGCTGCTTGGCAATCAGGATGAGCGGGATGGCCGTGAGGATGCCGCCCAGGATCAGGTCGGTCGTGTTCTTCGCGCCGCGGCGGTTCTCACCGAAGTACATCGCCAGCATCAGCGCGACACCCATGCGCGCGAATTCGGACGGCTGGAGGTGGAACGGCCCGATCGGGATCCACCGCTGGCCGCCCATCTGCGTCTGCCCCTTGACGAGCACGAAGATGAGCAGCACGAGCAGCGCGCCGAAGATGAAGAGCGAATGCTCCGCCAGCATCCGGTAGTCGATCGCCAGGCAGACGAGCAGGGCGATCAGGCCCAGCCCCAGCGCGTACATCTGCGTCATCACCTGCCCGGACGCGCGCGCGCCCGGCGGGGTCGTGACGCTGTAGATCATGGCGACGCCGATCGCCGACAGCAGGACTACCGCCCCGAGCAGGAGCCAGTCGACGTGGAAGTACAGCCGTCGTTCGAACATCGCTACTGCCCGCCGCCGACCGGCCCGCCACCCGCGCGCGCGTACGAATCCTTGTAATCGAGCCGCATCTGCTCGTGCGTCGGGGCCGGCGGCAGCGGCTTGCCGTCCTGCTTGGCGAAGAAGGTCTCGAGGATGTGGTGCGCGACCTGCGCCGCGTTCGGTCCGTGGATCCCGTGCTCGAGGAAGACGACACCCGCCACCTGCGGATTGTCGCGCGGCGCAAAGAAAACGAACCAGCCGTTGTCACGGTAGTCGACGTTCTTGTTGCGCGCCTGCGCGATGATGCGGGCCTGATTCGAGATGACCTGTGCCGTCCCGGTCTTGCCGCAGACGTCGTGTCCCACCACGCGCGCGCGGCCGCCGGTGCCGGCGCCGTTGACCACGCCCCACATGCCCTGGCGGATCGCCTCGAGCTTCTCCGGTGTGACGTCGACCACCGACTGCGGCTTGGGGGCCGGCACCGGCTTGAGCCCGGTCCCGTCGTCCATTGCCTTGACCAGGTGTGGCGTGATGCGGGTGCCGCCGTTGGCCAGGGTGGCGGCATAGACGGCCATCGAGACGGGCGTGACGGCGACCTGGCCCTGGCCGATCGAGACCGAGATGGTTTCGCCCGGATACCACTTCTTTTCTTTGGTGTACTTGGCCTTCCACTCGGTCGAGGGCACCAGCCCCTGCAGCTCGTTCGGCAGGTCGATATTCGATTTCACCCCGAGACCGAAGAGCGTGGCCCACTTGTTGATGCGGTCGACGCCGAGCATGTTCCCGACGGTGTAGAAGTAGACGTCGCACGACTGCTCGATCGCGGACTTGAGATTGACGGTGCCATGACCGCCCTTCTTCCAGCAGGCGAAGCGCCGGCCGTAGAAGTTGGCGCCGCCGGCGCAATGGACCTGGAAGCCGGGTGTCACCACGCCCTCTTCGAGCCCGGCGAGACCGACCGCCATCTTGAACGTCGACCCCGGCGAGTAGCGGCCCTGGAGGGCGCGATTCTGCAGTGGCTTCAGGCTGTCGGTGTTCAGCGCCGCCCACGCGGTACGGTCGATGCCCGCGGCAAAGGCGTTCGGATCGTACGAGGGCCGGCTCGTGAAGCCGAGCACCTCGCCGTTGCGAGGGTCGAGCACCACCGCCGCGCCGTTGAAGCCGCTCGCGGCAAACGCGTCTTCGATCGATTTCTGAACGTCGCCGTCGATCGTGAGCTGCAGTGGCCGTCCCATGACCGGCGGATTGACGTCGAGCTCCTTGACTTCACGCCCGACGCTGTTGACGACGACGGTCTTGTTACCGTCGATGCCCATCAGACGGCTGTTGTAGGCGAGCTCGACGCCGGCCTGGCCGACAATCGATCCGGGCTCGATGCCCTGGTAATCGGCGCGCTGCAACTGACCGTCGGTGACTTCGCTGACATAGCCGAACACGTGTGCCGCCATATCGGCCGCCGGATATTTGCGCGCCGGGACCTCCTGGTAAAAGACGCCCGGCAGCTCGAGACGCCGCGCCAGCATCGCCGCGACCTGCGGCCACGTCGCGTTCTCGATGAGCACGATCGGCCGGTAGATGGGATCGCGCCGGTGGCGGCTGACCGTCTCGCGCAGCTCGGTCTCGTCAGCGCCCGTCGCCGCCGCGAGCATCCGCAGCACCTCGGGCACACTCCTGGTCTGCTCGCGGATGAGCCCGATGTTCAGCGTACTCTGATTGGCGACGAGGACCTTGCCCTCACGGTCGAGCAGCACCCCGCGCGGCGCCGGCAGCGGCAGCTTGCGCGTGCGGTTGTTCTCCGCCGTCTCGAGAAATTTCTGGTGTTGCGCGATCTGGAAAACCCAGAAGGCGACCGCCAGCGCGGCAAACAATACGGCGACGAGGTATTGCACGACCGACAGCCTGATCGTCAGGCTGCGGCGGTCGTCGGGCATCAGGTTTGTCGACATGGTTAGAACCGTTTTCTGTCGAACGTGCCGCGGCCGCTGCGGCGACGCTGCATCGCGTCAGGACCGCGCTCCACGAGCAGGAACACCGTCACGCCGACGAGGGCGTTGACGAGCGCCTGGATCAGAGCCGGGGGATATCGCAGGGCGAACGGCCGTCCACCGATCAGCGCGTGCAGCCCCTCGAAAATCAGTTCGTGGACGAACGTGGCAGCGGCGAACATCACCAGTCGCGGCACCGTCGTCGAGAGATTGAACTGCGCGCCGAGCACCCCCACCGCGAATCCGATGATCGTCTTGGACATCCCGCCGAGGCCCACGATTCCGCCGCCGAGGGCGTCCTGCACCAGGCCGCCAATCGTCCCGGCGAGCAGTCCGCTGACGGCGCCGTACGCCAGCGCGAGATAGATGACCGCGACCAGGACCAGGTTCACGGCGATCGTACCGCCGACCATCATTCCGGACAAGGTGGTCTGAAGGACGAGCGCCGCCGCCAGCGCGAGCAGGACGACCGCGGTCTTCACTTCACGTCCTCGCCGCGGGCCGCCGCGCGCGGCGGAACCAGCACGACGAGCACCTGCTCGAGCGTCGAAAAATCCACTCCCGGGCGGATCGTGACGCTACGGTAGAGCCCACCCCCCTGATCGGCGCGCGCAATCCATCCGATCAGGTAACCCTTGGGATAGATACCATCGATCCCGGACGCGACCACGTTGTCACCCGTCTTGACGTCCGCCAGGTTCGAGACGAGCTCCATCCTGAGAGGCGGGTTGGCTTCGGCGCCGACCACCATGCCACCGGCGCGCGTGCGTTCGGTCAGGGCGCCCGCCGCCGCATTGCGGTCGATGATCAGCTGGACGCGGGCCGCGTGGCGCGCCACCGGCGCGATCACCCGGCCGACAATCCCGCCCGGCGCAATGACCGCCATGTCGGCCTGGACGCCCTCGGCGGTGCCTCGATCGATCGTAACCGAACGCAGCACCGAATCCTGGTTCCCCGCGATGACCTCCGCCGCCAGCGTCGGCAGCGCCGCCGCCGTCTGCAGGTTCAGCAGCCCCTGCAGTTGCTGCGCGCGCGCCGCGAGCGCGTGTTCCTGCTGCAGCCGGACCTGTAGTTCCGCGACCTGCCGCTTGAGCGCCTCGTTCTCGCCGCGGACGCCGCGCAGCGCCACGTAGTTGCTCCACCCGTTGCGGCCGAAATCCAGCGCCGACGCCGTCCCGAACTGCACGCGGGAGAACAGCTCGAACGTGACCGCCTGCAGCACTTTCGAACCGGTCTTGGTCTGCACCTGCGCGGACACGAGGATGACCTGCGCCACCATCACGGCGAGGAACAGGTATCCGGTCCGCTTGCGGATATCTAACACGAAGCGTCCAGCTTCCCGCTGCCCGCTTCCAGACGCCCGCCCTCCGTTGTCGTTCTCTGGGAGCCGGCAGCCGGCAGCTGGCAGCTAGTCAATTGAAATCTTCCGCAGCAGGTTGAAGTCCGACAGCATCCGGCCCGCGCCCAGCACCACTGACGACAGCGGATCCTCCGCCATCGCGAGCGGCAGCCCGGTCTCCTCGCGCAGCCGCTTGTCCAGATTTTTCAGCATCGATCCGCCGCCGGTCAGGACGATGCCGCGGTCGACGATGTCGGCGGACAGCTCGGGCGGCGTCCGCTCGAGCGCCACCCGCACCGCGTCGACGATGACGTTGACGGTCTCGGCCAGCGCTTCGCGGATCTCCTCGTCGGTGATGGTGATGGTCTTGGGCACGCCCTCGATCAGGTGTCGCCCCTTGATCTCCATCGTCATCCGTTCTTCGAGCGGGAACGCGGAGCCGATCTCCATCTTGATGGCTTCCGCGGTGCGCTCGCCGATCAGCAGGTTGTAGGTCTTCTTGATGTACTGGATGATCGCCTCGTCCATCTCGTTCCCGGCGACGCGGACGGCCTTGCTGTAGACGATGCCGGCGAGGGAGATGACCGCGATGTCCGTCGTGCCGCCGCCGATGTCAACGATCATGTTGCCCGAGGGCTCGGTGATCGGCATGCCCGCGCCGATCGCCGCCGCCATCGCTTCCTCGACGAGATACACCTCGCTGGCTTTCGCGCGATACGCGCTGTCCTTGACGGCGCGCTTCTCGACCTGCGTGATCTCCGACGGCACGCCGATGACGATGCGGGGCCGCACCCAGACGTTGCGGTTGTGCGCCTTCTTGATGAAGTAGGTCAGCATCTTCTCGGTGACCTCGAAGTCGGCGATGACGCCGTCCTTCATCGGCTTGATCGCGACGATGTTGCCCGGCGTCCGTCCGAGCATCTCCTTGGCGTCCTTGCCGACCGCTTCGATACGGCCGTTCACCTTGTTGATCGCGACGATCGAGGGTTCGTTGACGACGATGCCCTTGCCGCGCGCGTACACGCAGGTATTGGCCGTCCCGAGGTCGATCGCCAGATCGCTCGAGAACAGTGAAAACAGTGACCGTAGACTCAAAAGTGACTCCTCACGAAACGTTGGACGCCGGCGTCTGACTGTCGATCGGGCGACTCAGACGCCGCCGTTTTCCGCTTCACTTCCCGCGATATGAATGCCGTTCTTCCCGTGATCCTTCACGTGATACATCGCCTCGTCGGCTGCCTGAATCAGCCCCTCGGTCGATGCCGCCACGTCCGGCAGGGTCGCAACGCCCACCGACACGGTCAAATGAATATCGAGTCCGTCCCCCTGCAGGAAATGGTGCCCGTCGACGCGCTCGCGAATACGCTCGCCGACCGCGGCGGCGCCTTCGC
>JANPCT010000925.1:0-3062 GCA_031431095.1 Acidobacteriota bacterium
AACCAGCCCGGCAACGTTCATGGGTGTCACGTTCGGTTCACCGAATCCGGCACACGGCGCGTTCGGGACCATCTATGAAATCGGCGCGGACCGCAGCTTCCGCACGGTTCACCGCTTTTCGACGATCGATGGCGCCAATCCCGCCTCGGGCCTGACGCGGACGGCCACGGGCGTCATGTACGGCACCACGTCCGCGGGAGGTCCGCTGGGGGGCGGCGTGATCTTCAGGATCGTTCCGTCCACCGCGCGCTGAACGAGGCCACATGACGATTGATCCAACGATGCACGCATGAGGGCGGCGTGCGCGATCCTGGCTGTCGCCAGTGTGGCGCTGGCCGCCTGCGACTCCCACGAACCCAGCGCAGTCAACCTGGCTGCACAATTCGAACGACAGCGAGTCATTTGAGCGGTTGCGGGTGATGTTCAACTCCGACGTCACAGCCCTAGGATTGCGGGAGGTGAGTCTCATGACTGACCAGTCAGCATGGTGTGGCGAGGGCAGCGGCGGGAAGTGTCTCAGCGCGGACCGCTGGAATGTGTACGCCGATGCCATGCGACGCATCGGAGTTCAGGCCGTCAGCCGCGAGTCGTCGCCGGAGCGCACCCGGCTGGCACTCATACTGCTTGTGGACGACTAGTCCCCTGGAAACGAAATCACTAGGAGAAACCCTAGTCAACCAGTGTTCGATTAGCTTCTCGGACACGCCAAGCCTCTCGCTTCTTTTCCACGAGAGCGTTCATCTTTCTGTTTTAAGACAGGCTCCGTATCAAGTCGAGTCAATTCCTGTTTGGCTCTTGCCTCCTGAGTCGGATGTAGAACAACGGTCGGCATGTTCCATGTCCCGTCATCTTCGAAGCTGAACTCCATCTTTTCAAAAGCCTCGATGATCAGTTCAGCCGTGATCGGTCGCCTGCATGCGTTGCGGTACCAGCTTCATCGGTCGCCTGTTTCATCACATCTTGGAACGTCTGGGTGTGCTCCCCTCAACTGGCGCTGTTCTCCAGTAACAACTGGTCCGAAGAAACCCGGCAGGTCACCACGCCTAAGACATTCAGACTCAGACCCGCCAGAACTTGCCGGTTGCCGGGCTAAGCTCTCACGCGTTCGGGAGAACACGCAACGCCTGGCGTCCGAGATGTGCGCGCACTTGCAAGAGGGCGGTTATTCGAGAATCCGCCATCAAGTGTCGGCGGGTTACATCGATCGGATCGTTGGTCCTACTGTGCCGCTCCGCTTTTCGGTGCTCATTGGCGAGATAGCGCACCGGTAGTGTCCCGTCAAGTGGTGGAAATTCGCGCGCGTCATTCGTGAGTTCGGTAGTCGCTACGTAATCGCCGCTAAGATCTCCTGCGCCGTCGTCGAGAGCGTCGGCGTGGTCAGTTGTTTCATCGACTCCGCACTGAAGTACCGCCGGTCGGCGACGGCCCATTCATCATCCTGCTCCAGCAAGATCGCCCCGACGAGCCGGATGACGGCGGCGGCGTTGGGGAAGATGCCCACCACGTTCGACCGCCGTTTGATTTCTTTGTTCAGCCGTTCGAGCGGGTTCGTGCTGTGCAGCTGGCGCTGATGCTCGAGCGGTAGATGGCGGTAGGCCAGGATGTCCTCCGCGGCGTCCTCGAGTACCTCCGCCGCCCGGGGAAAGCGCGCGCGCAGCCCGTCGCCAATCTTGCGCAGCTGCGTCAGCGCCGACGCGTGATCCGGTTGGGCAAAGATGGTGCGCACAATCGCGGCGATCGCCTCGCGCGCCCCGTGAGGCACCGTCGCGAGGAGATTGCGCATGAAGTGGACGCGGCACCGTTGCCACGTCGTCCCGCTCAGCACGGTGCTCAGGGCCTGCTTCAAGCCTTCGTGGGCGTCGGAGATCACCAGGCGCACGCCCTTCAAGCCGCGCTTGACGAGGCTGCGCAGAAAGGCGGTCCAGAAGGCGCGATCTTCGGACGGGCCGACGTCGATGCCCAGCACTTGGCGGTCGCCGCCGCGGGTCACGCCGCCCCCCACGACCGTGGCCTGACTGACGACGCGGCCGTCGATCCGGACCTTGTGATACGTCGCGTCCACCCAGAGATACCGATGCTCGCCGGTGAGCGGCCGGGTGCGAAAGGCGGTGACGACCACATCGAGCTCGCCACAGATCCGCGAGACCTCGGACTTGGAGATGCCGTCGACGCCCAACGCCTTCACCAGGTCATCGACTTTGCGGGTGGAGACACCGTGGACCCACGCCTCCTGCACGACCGCGAGCAGCGCGTGCTCGGCGCGCCGGCGGGGCTGCAGCAACGAGGGGAAATACGTGCCGGGCCGGATCTTGGGGATGGCGAGCTCGATGGTACCCATGCGCGTATCCCACGTGCGCATCCGGGCGCCATTGCGATACGCGGTCCGCTCGCCGCTGCGCTCGTGTCGCTCCGCCCCGATCAGGCCGGCGACCTCCGACTCCATCAAGGCCTGCGACAGCACCCGAATCCCCTCGCGCAGCACATCCCCGTCTTGCTCCTCTAAGAGCTTGCCAACAAACGCCGACAGATCCATCCTTGGCTTGGCCATCGTCTCAACACCTCCGTGTTTTTCGTCTCCCGCCAGAGAGAACTCACGGAAAGATGCGCGATGGCCGCTTCGTTTGTCCAGCGAAGGGCCCTTACCGAATTTCCACCACGTCCGGGGACTCTAACCGCTACTCCGCAAATCGTTCCAACGATAGACACCCTTCGCACGTGCCGCAGCCGCGCCCGGCTTCGCGCTGTGTCGTTGATGCTGTTCAACTCGATCAGCATCACCTGGCCGAAGTACCTCGAGTGGGACGAGCGGGGGCCGGGCGTTGGCAGTTCACAGGCACCGCACGAAATTGCGACGCGGATTGCTGAAAGACAATCGCGTCAATCAATCCACGGAGCGTTTCTGAGGCTTCCAGGCGTGTGTCCTCGCGCTGGAGCGCCGCGGCCAATTCCTCGACCTTCTTCGAGCAGAGCGCATTCGCGTACGCGAGGCTGCCTAAACGGCACGACCGCGATGATGACGATGGTGCCGCCGCCGCCGATTAGACGATGACGATGACGATGAC
>JANPCT010000926.1:0-1512 GCA_031431095.1 Acidobacteriota bacterium
GTGTCGTCAGGCGGCCCAGCGCGGCGTCGCGGTCGGCCGCCGACAGCTTGCCCTTCGCGACGAATTTGCCGAGGCTCTTCTCGATCCCGCCGCGGGCCCGTTCGATCGCCGCCGGTACGGCGTCGCACAGCCGCTCCGTGAAGCCCGCCTGCTCGAACACCTGGGCGATGCCATTCCCCATGGTTCCCGCGCCGACCACACCGACTCTGGAGATTTTCGTCATGAAAGCTACGAACTACAAACTCTCAATAGCCAGAGCCACGCCGTTGCCGCCGCCAAGGCAGAGCGATGCGATGCCGCGCTTCCCGCCAGTCCGTCTCAACCCATAGATCAGCGTCGTCAGCACGCGCGCCCCGCTTGCGCCGATGGCGTGGCCCAGCGCGACTGCGCCGCCGGCGACGTTCACCTTCATGGGGTCGATGCCGAGCTCGCGCAGAACCGCCACCATCTGCACCGAAAACGCTTCGTTGATCTCGAACAGATCGACGTCCTGAAGATCCCAGCCGACCTTCTTCGCGACCTTGCGTACCGCTTCGACGGGTGTCATCAATACCAGTTTCGGTGCCAGGCCGCTGGTCGCCTGGCCGATGATGCGCGCCATCGGCGCAATCCCGAGTTCCGCCGCTCGTTCGGCCGCCATCACCACCACCGCCGCGGCGCCATCGTTGACGCTGGGTGCATTTCCCGCCGTCACGGTCCCGTCCTTCTTGAACGCGGTCCGCAAGGCGCCGAGCGCTTCGATGGTGGTGTCCTCGCGTACGGCTTCGTCGTGCGCGAACGAGATTGGCGCCCCCTTCTTCTGGGGGATGTCGATCGCGACAATCTCCTCCTTGAACCAGCCCGCGCGCGCGGCGTGCGCCGCCTTCCGATGGCTCTCGAACGCGTATCGATCCTGCTGCGCGCGCCCGACCCCGTAGGTCTCGGCGACGTGCTCGCCGGCGTTGCCCATGTGGCACTGGTCGAAGGAGCACCACAGGCCGTCGTGGATCATGGCGTCCACGATGGTGCCGTTCCCCATTCTGAGTCCCTCGCGGACGCGCGGCAACAGGTCGGGCGTGTTGCTCATCGCTTCCATCCCGCCGGCGACGGCGACGTCGATGTCGCCGGTGCCGATGCCCTGCGCCGCAAGCATCACTGCCTTCAGTCCCGAGCCGCACACCTTGTTGATCGTCAGGGCCGCGACCTGCTCGGGCAGGCCGCCGTTGAGCGCCGCCTGCCTGGCCGGATTCTGTCCTTCACCGGCAGACACCACATTGCCCATGATGCATTCATCGACCAGCGCAGGGTCAATGCCGGCGCGGCGCACCGCTTCACGCACCGCGATGGCGCCGAGTTGCGGCGCGGTGAGGTCTTTCAGCGAGCCCAGGAACCGGCCGGTGGGCGTGCGCACGGCGGAAACGATGACGGATTCACGCATTGATGTACAGACCCTTGACGGTGTCGCGCCCGAGCAGCATCTGCAGGCGCGGCAGGATCGTGTCGCGCGCGCGTTCGAGCTCGCGCGCCCACTGG
>JANPCT010000927.1:0-6558 GCA_031431095.1 Acidobacteriota bacterium
ACCCGAACGCCGCGAGGCTGATGGCAAACGCGCTGAAGCGAATGGGCAGGCGGAATGCCTGGCTGCCGGGCAGATACAGCAGCGCCGGCAGCGCCGTCTGGCTGATGACGAACACCTCGGCGAAACCCCATGCCACAGGTGTCTCGACGGCGATGGTCGGGGCGGCCGCGGTGCGGACGTCAACCGCCGACATGTTCCCCCGTACGGGCGTGGGCCTGCCGATACACCCCGGCGAATGCCGAGGTGAACGCGGCTGGATCGAATTTCCGCAGCGCCGATCGTCGTGCCGACGCGCCGAGTCGCGCACGCAACGCCGGGTCGCCGGCAAGGCGCGCGATGCAGGAAGCCAATCCGCGCGCATCGCCGGGCGTGTGGGTCAGGGCGTCGATCTCGTTCGTCACCAGTTCCGCCGCACCGCCGGCGGCGCTGACGATCACCGCGCGGCCCGTCGCCAGACCTTCGGCGATCACCAGGCCGAACGGCTCGGGCTCGGTGCTGGCGTGGACCACCACGTCGAGCGCGCGCATCGCCAAAGCCGGCCGCGCGATGAAACCCGTCAGCCCGACACGGCCGCGCAGGCCTGCTGCGGCGATCGCGGTTTCCAGGTCCGCCCGTGTCTGCTGGCTTCCGGCGGTGTCGTAGAGCGCGCCGCCGACGATGTAGCCGCGCACGTTCATGGTGTCGCCGACGCGCCGCAGGGCGTCGAGAAACGTGGCGTGGCCTTTCCAGTGCGCATAGGTGGCGACGAGCCCCACCCTGACAGTCTCCGGTGGTGCGGGAGCCAGCCCGGACAGCGCGTCGAGATCGGCCTTGTCGCCGTCCGGCGAAAATTCCACGGGATCGACGGCGTTGTAAATGCGAGTGACCGGCGGTGCGTCGCGCAGCACTGAGGCGATGTCCGCCGCGACGCTGTCTGAATTTGCCACGATGGCGGCGCAGCGCGACGCGTAGCGGCCAAGCAGCGCGCGGCTGATCGGCCGCCTCGCCACATATTCGTGGATGTGCCACACGACCGCGACAGCGGGGGACGCGATGCGCGCGCTCAGCACGTGCAGCTTGAAGCCGTTGCTGTGCAGCACGTCCGGACGAAGGTCGGCAAGCAGAAGCCGGAGGCGGCGGCTGTACGGACCGACGCTACCCGCCGCCATGACCATCGACGCGCCTCTGCGGACGATGTTGGCGGAACCGCGTCCGCCGCTTTCACCGACCGTGGCGAGCCGCGCCGGCAGCGGCAGCACGTGCACCCCTGCTCCACAACCGCGTGCCGCGACCGCCAGCGCTCCTTCGCGCGGCACGACCACGTCGAGCCGCCAGGACGGCACCAGCGACCGCAGCCCGCGCAAGAGCTCGAGCAGACTCACTTCGGAGCCGCCCATTTCGGCCGACACGCTCAGAAACGTCACCCGCAGATCGGGCGCGACCAGTGTTGCGCTCACCGGCGCCCCGCAATCACGATGTTGTCGGAGAGGCGGCGCGGCGCCAGGCGCGCGATCGCGTCCGGATAGTGCCACGCGCTCAGCGGCAGCCGGCCGAGCCGCGTAAAAGTGACCACCAGATCGCTGAGGCCGCATTCGATCATGATTCGCCGGAGGTCGATCTCGAGCAGCGCGGTGCGATGTGCCGGATACGAGCTGTCCTGGAACGCGGAGAACTGTCCCTTGAGGACGAGCGTCAACAGGCTCAGCGCGCTCAATTGATTTGGTGTCGTGATCACTACCCATCCACCGGGGCGAACGATGCGGGCGAGTTCGCGAACGAAGGCGCGCGGATTCTCGAGGTGCTCGATCACTTCCACTGCCGCCGCCGCGTCGACTGCGGCATCAGGCAGCGGCAGCCGGGCGGCGTCGAGATCCGTCGGCTGGAAGCTGACGTCGTCAGGCAACCCGTCGTAGCGGACGGCGTCCACAGCGATGCAGCCGCTGAACGGTCCGCGCAAGGCGCGCCAGAGATCTCCCGTGCCGCACCCGATGTCGGCAAGGAGGCCGGCGGCGCCGCGCGCGGCCAGGACATCCGCCACGGTCTGGTAGATGCGCTGATGGCTGCGCCCGAGGCTCAGGCGCGCCCGCTGTTCGACCTCTCGACTCATGCGGCCGACGACCGCTCCACCTGTGCGCGGACCAGGTCACGAATCGTCGCGAGTCGTTGACCTGGATCGCTGATCGAACGCGCCCGTGCGGGTCCGGCCGCCGAGAGCGCCGCGCGAGACGCCGGCGCGTCGATGAGCCCCTGGAGTGCGGCAGCGAACCGCGCCGGCGATGGGTCGGTCACCAGCACGCCACAGCTGTCGTCGACGATCTCGATCGCGCCGCCCATCGCGGTGGTGACGACCGGAACCGCCGCGGCAAGCGCCTCGACGAATGCAATGCCGAACGGCTCCGGTGAGGTGTTGGGCTGGCAATAGATATCCGCCGCCGCCATCAGCCGCGTCACATCGTCCCGCTCACCCAGCATGCGCACCCGTCCGGACGCGACGGCTGGCATGTGCGACAGCTCCTCGACGTAGGCGGCTTCCGTGGGACGCTGCGCGCCGCCCGCGACCCACACCGCGACGTCGCCGCGGAGCCGGCCCGCCGCGTCGAGCAGCACGCGGTGCCCCTTCCATTCCTCCATCCGGCTCGCCAGCAGGATCACGGTCGTTGTCGGCGCTGCGCCGAGGTCGTGGCGGATGCGCAGCCGCTCGGTCATCGGCGTCACGGCGGCCGCAAGGACGGGCGGATGCACGACGTCACGCGGCACCTGCGGCAGCCAGGCGGTCATCGCGGCCTCGGTATGCCGGCTGTTGCAGATGAAGCGATCCGGCGGCACATTGCCGATCTTTCGCTCCGGCCAGCCCTCGGGTTGCGGCGCGTCGTGGACCCACATGAACAGCGGACGCCCGGTGCGCCGCGCCACCGGCCCCGCCAGTGCGCACGACCACGGCGCGTGGCAGATGACGGCGTCGTAAGCCCCGGCGGTCAACGCGCGGTGAAGGGCGCGGCGGGTACGCCAGATCGTGTCGGGACGCCTGAAGCGGGCGGCGCCGAGCACGTGCGGCGCGTGGCCGGCGGCGCGCAACTCGGCGGCGAGCCGCGCGTCAAAGCTGACCGCCACCTCGTGCGCGCACTCGCCGTCCTGCGCAGCGACGATGGTGAGGAGCATGCGCTCGATGCCGCCAAAGAGATTGCCGGCCGTGACGTGCAGGATGCGCAGGACCGGGGACCTCATCAACCGGGTTTAGAACAGCCGCTTCTTCACGCGCAGGATGTCGTTCGGCTGGACCAGATCGGTCTTCTTGGCGCTCTTGGTGACGACCGTGCCCTGACGTTCGATCTCGATTTTCCCCGCGCGATCGGTTCGGCCGCCGGCAAGCGTCAACGCACGCTCGATCGTCAGCCCGTCTTCCCACGTGTAGCTCGCCGGCGTGCGCACTTCGCCGTTGACGAAGAAGCTCTCGGCCTTGGGCACGAGCACGGTGTCGCCGTCCTTGAGGAGAACGCTCTGCGCCTGTCCGGACTCGATGTCGCGGCGCAGGACTTTGATTGTTTCGGTGGCGCCGTTGGGTCCGCGGCGGCTGATGATCACGAAGGAGCCGGCGTCGAGCATCATCGACCCCGCTTTCGCGAGCGCGGTCGTGACCGAGACGTTGCCCTCGAGCGGGTATTCACCGGGGTTGCGGACGAGCCCCTGCACGCTGATGGTCTTGCTGCGGTAGCGTGTGATTTCCACACTGACCGAAGGATTGACGAGGAAGTCCTTGGCCAGGCGCTCACGGACTTCTTTTTCGACACCTCGCGCCGACTGCCCGGCAACCTTGACCCTGCCGATGTACGGCATGTCGATGGTGCCGTCGTTCTCCACCGTGGCGCCGACGCGTGACGCGTCCTGCTCGCCGAAGACGGTGACGTTCAGCACATCGGCGACCCCGATGACGTACTCCTCGAGCGCCCCGGCGGTCATGGGCGGCGCCTGCACCAAGGGCGGCGTCTGGCTGAGCACCGCGATCAAGGCAATGATGATCATGACGTTATTCCCCAACTGAATCCCGCGAATATCCGGTGGTTCCGGAAGCCGCGCTCGAAGGCGCGATCCGAGTCGCGGCGCGACCATTCGGCATTCATCCCGAGTCGCGCGCGATTCGAGAAGCGGTATCCGACGCCGCCGCCGTAGGTGCTGGTCTTGTCCGTGCCCAAGGCCAGTCCCGACACGTTGTAATCCATGAGCATCCGGCCCGCCGTGCCGCGGACGTCAACTGGGCCGAACAGCAGCACCGTCCACGTCAGCGTGCCACCGGTGGCGAGGTAATACGAGGTGGCGACGTCGTACGAGTACTGCACGTCGCGTCTGAAGACGCCCTGTGCCTCGTGCCGGCCGGCCCGCGCGACCACCGTGGCGGTCGATACCAGCCCGGTGAAGTCCGGGAGCTGCGGCGACCGCGTCTTGAACCGACGATAGCCAATCGACGCACTGCCGTTCAGCAGGCCACCGGGGTCGAAGGCGAACCCAGGCGACACGCGCCATGAGTCCGAGTCGCGGCCGGGCGCCTCGACGAAACGCTGCTCTTCCCTCGACACGATCAGCGAAAAGGTGGTCAGCGGTGTGAGCGCCAGCTTCACGCCGCCATCGACGGCGCGGCGCCGGCCATCAAAGGCGCGGCCCAGGAGCACGCCTCTGAACGCCTCGTCGCGCTCGTACGAAATCTTCGCCAGCGTGCCGTTGAGGACGAGGCTGGTGCGCGAGCCGATGTCGAATGCCACACCCGTCGTATACGTGACGTCGCGGTGGCGGGCGCGCTCGTCGACTTCGCTATTGAGACGCGTCTTGGCGTTGACCCCGGTCGCGGCGACATACGGCTTGAAAAAACCGAAGTCGATGTCGAGGCGCGCCGACGAGGAACTGTTGATGCCACGCTCGCTGGCATAGTCCCGGTAATACACGTAGTCCACGGCGCTGGTGTAGCCGAGACGGATGCGGCGGACCGCGAGCAGCAGGTCGGCGGTCGGTGTCACGGTCATCGTGAAGTCGCGCTTGGGATCGACCGGCTCGTTGAAGACGTTCGAGTCGACGCCGACGTCCTTGACCAGGAAGTGCGGCGAGAGGCGCAGCGGGCCGAACGTCAGGGTTCCGGGGGGCGGAGCGTCGGGTGACTGGCCGGCGCACGGCAGCGCCGTGCTGACACACGCCCACGCGGCCGCGGCGGCGGCGGCGCGGCGCCAGGTGCGGATGCTCATGATGCCAATGGCGCCCCGGCGCGGCGAATCCCGAGTTGACGCGTCTTGCGATAGAGGTTGGCGCGCTCGATGCCGAGCGTCCGCGCCGCTTCGCTCATCCGCCAGCGGTGGCGTTCGAGCACCGAGGCGATGTAGTCGCGCTCGAACTGGCGTCGTGCTTCGCGCAGGCTGATGCCCGGCGCGATGCGGGCAAAGGCGCCATCGATCGGCAAGTGCGCGAGCACGTCCTCCTGCTGGATCGACCGTCCCGGCGCGCCGCTGAGCACGCGGTCGACCACCACACGCAGTTCGTCGATGTTGCCGGGCCATGCAGGCGCCGACAGCACCGTCAGCGCCGCCTGCGTGAAGGCCGGCGGCTCGCCGCCGCGCAGTTCCGCCGCCAGCCGGATGACGAACGACGGGATGTCCTCCGGCCGCTCCCGCAGGGCCGGCACCGCGATGCAGACCGGCGACAAGCGCCGGAACAGGTCGGGGCGGAAATGACCGTCCTTCACCGACACGGCAATCGACGGCGGCGCGTCCGCGATGATGCGTCCACGGATGGCGACGCGGCGCCCCCCGGCGCCGACCTCCTGGTCGCGGAGAATGCGCGCCAGACGCCGCTGCGCCGCGGCCGGGAGATCCACGATGTGCTTGAGGTACAGGGTGCCGGCACGTGCGCGCAGGATCGCTGACGAGGCGCCGAGCGTGTCGAGATCGGCACGAACCTCGCCGCGCGGCCGCGAGCCGAACAGCACGCGAACGATCCCCGCCGCGTCGCCGCTGCCGCAATCGACGACCATGAGCGGCGCGCCGGGACGGCTGTGCGCGTGAATCGCCCGGGCGATCGCCTCGGCGTCCAGGCCGCGGTCCCCGATGATCAGCGCCGGCGCCGGGCTCTGCACCGCGGCCGCGGCCGCGGCGCGCGCCCGCTCGGCGGCGGCGGAGCCGCCGGTCAACGAGAGCGGCCAGTCGTGCGTGGACTCTTTATGCATGTCGCGCCTGCCCGATAGAGCTTCGCTCCGTCAGTCACAACGTGACCGCTGCGGCCCCCGGTGAGGAGCCGCGAGCTGATAGACGGAGAGAGCTGTATTGTGCCTGCCGACGGGCCTTGTGTCAATAGTGATACGTATTTAACTTAAAATGACACAGGCGGCGAGGGATCGGGGCGGAAGACGGCGTCCGCCCACCCGAGGCCCCGCTCCCCCTGCACCAGGTTGTAGAGGCCGAACAACTGGTAGCCGTGGCCGGCGAGGATCGCAGACACGTCGCAGAAGTAGGCTTGCCCCTGATACAAGGGGGCGAACAGCACTTCCACGTAGATGGCGCGAACGGCGCGACGCTCGAGCAGGCCGCGCGCGCCGCGCAGCGC
>JANPCT010000928.1:0-4830 GCA_031431095.1 Acidobacteriota bacterium
ACTCGTGCGTGAAGACGAGCTCGAGCCAGTCCGATGTGTTGCCGATGAGCGACTCCGGCGACGGGGGCGCCGCGGCGATCTCGATCGTGTCGTACGGCAGCGGCGTGGCCCAGCCGTTCGAGAGATCGGATTGGTCGACAAGAATGATCTGGACGCGGCCGCGCGGGACGCCCAGCACCGGCCCGAACTTCTCCCGCACGTGTTCGGCGATGACGGCCAGGCGCCGCGCCGCATCCGCAACACCCTGATGAGCATGGACGTCGAAGTGCGCGGTACGGATCGTCCGGAACCGCAGCCGCGGATCGTAGCGAATCGCCGCCGAGGCGGGCGCGGCGGCGGCCGCGCACAGCAGCAGGGTCAGGCTAACGAGGGCTCGAACGGACGACATCTTTCAGGAACGTGAAATCCGCGATGGGGGACAGCCGCACGCCGTGGATCTCCGGCTGGAACACGGCGACGTTCGTTTTGTACCACAGACTCACGACCGGAACGTCACGTGCGATGGCCGCCTGCGCCGCGCCGTACAGCATCCCCCGCTGGACATCGTCCGTCATCGCCGACGCTTCGTCGATCAGCCGATCGACGTCCGCGTTCTGATAGCGCGATCGGTTCAAACCATTGGGCGGCGCCTGGCGCGAATGGAACACACGCCGCAGCATGTCGGGGTCGGTGACGCCGACGAATTGCGCGGTGTACATCTGGAAGTTGCCTTTGACGACGTCGCCGAGCAGCGTCGCGAATTCCTGCGACCGCACCTGCACGGCAATCCCGACGCGCGCCAGATCCTGCTGGATCGCGGCCGCCTGCACGCGGTACATCTCCGCCGTCGACGTTTTCAAGGTCAGGGTCATGCGGGGGCGCGGGCCGGCGCCGTCGGGATCGGGGAAACCGGCCGCGTCGAGCAACCGCGCCGACGCGGCCGGGTCGTAGCGGAAGTCGAAGACCTTCGCCTGAAAGGCCCACGACATCGGCGGCACGATGCCGACCGCCGTCGAGGCGAACCCGCGCCGCAGGTATTTCACGATCGCCTCGCGATCGATCGCATAGCCGATCGCCTGGCGCACCTCGAGGCGCTGCAGGAGCGGATCCTTCAGGTTGAGACCCAGATAGGCGTAATCGGTGCCGGGGCCGGTCGCGACCTGCAGCGTGCCCTCACGCTGCATCTGCCAGACGATGTCGGGCGCGACGTCGTTGACGATGAGGTCGACGGCGCCCTTGCGCAGTTCAAGCCCGCGCATGGTGTCGTCGGGAACGACCTTCAACACCACGCCCGAGTTCTTTGCCGGACCTTCGAAATAGCCGTCGAAGCGGGTCAGCACGATCCGATCGTCCGGCTTGAACGACTGCAGCTTGTAGGGACCGGTCCCGATCGGCGTGCGCGCATTCGCCGCACCGGAACCATCCTTGACGATGCCCATCACCAGATTGATGGGAAAGGAGGCTGACGGCGTCTTCAGATGGAACGCCACCGTGTAGGGGTCGACGATCTCGACGCTACCGACGTTGGTGTAGGCGCCTGATCGGCCGCGGAAGGCCGGATCGAGAAAGCTGCGAAAGGTGTACGCGACATCGGCGGCGGTCAGCGCGCTGCCATCGTGGAAGCGCACGTCGTGCCGCAGCGTCGCGACGTAGGTGAGATCGCCGGTCCGGCTCAGCGCCGTGGCGATCTCGGGGACCACTTTCAGCGAGGCGTCGATCTTCACCAGCGGGTTGTACAGGAGCTGGTGCGCCTTCTGCGACGCTTCGTCGACGCCGATTCGGGGATCGAGGTTGACGGCCGAATTCGTCATCGCGACGACGATGGCGTCCCCTTCCGGCCGTCCGGTCGTGCAGGCGGTCAGCGCGAGAACGGCGCAGAGGAGCGCGGTGGCGGTGCGCACGGTCTAACTATAGGGGATGACTGCCGCGGGACGGCTGCCCGCCGCGGGCAGAAGCGGCGCTAGTCCGCGGCCTCGTCCTTCAAGTCGGCGAGGATCGCCAGCGCCTGCATCGGCGTCAGCTCGTTGACGTCGAGGTCGCGGAGCTTCCGCCGCAGCCGATCGTCGTCGGGGGCGGGGGCCTGAAAGAGACCGAGCTGCTGACGGTTGGGCGTGGCGCCGCTCAGCGAGGGACGCCCGCCGCGCGACAGCTCGTCCCGCTCGAGGCCGGAGAGGATCTCGCGGGCGCGGGCCACCACGGCCGGCGGGAGTCCGGCCAGACGCGCGACCTGGATCCCGTAACTGCGATCCGCGCGGCCGGGCACCACCTTGCGCAGCAGCACGAGGTCGTCCTTCCATTCACGCACGACGACGTGAAAGTTCGCGACGCTCGGCAGGGCGTCGGCCAGGTCGGTGAGCTCGTGGTAGTGCGTCGCGAAAATTGTCTTGGGCCGCGCCTTCGGGTTCGACGCGAGGTGCTCGGCGACCGCCCATGCCAGGCTCAGCCCATCGAAGGTGGCGGTGCCGCGTCCGATCTCGTCGAGGATCACGAGGCTGCGCGACGTCGCAGAGTGCAGGATGTTCGCCGTCTCCTGCATCTCCACCATGAAGGTGGACTGGCCGCGGGCGATGTTGTCGGAGGCGCCGACCCGCGCGAACAAACGATCGACGATCGGCAGCTTGGCGCTCCGCGCCGGGACGAACGAGCCCGCCTGCGCCATCAGGCAGAGCAGCGCGCACTGTCGGAGGTAGGTGGATTTGCCCCCCATGTTCGGCCCGGTCAGGATGATCAGCTGGTGATCGCCGCCGTCGAGCGTGATGTCGTTCGGGACGAAAGCGTCCACGACGTGCCGCTCGACCACCGGATGCCGGGCGTCGATCGCGATCAGCTCGTCGCCGGCGTGCATCACCGGCTTGGTGTAGTTGTGCACCGCCGCACTTTCGGCCAGCGCCGCGAGCACGTCGAGCGCCGCCACGCCCCGCGACGTGTCCTGGATACGCGGCGCCTCGCCGCCCACCCGCGTGCGCAGGGCCTCGAAGATCTCGACTTCGCGTTCGACGATCCGATCGTCGGCGCCGACAACCCTCTCCTCGTACTCCTTGAGCGCCGGCGTGATGAAGCGCTCGCCCCCGGCGATCGTCTGCTTGCGATGGTAGTCGGCAGGGACGCTGGCCAGGTTCGCCTTGGAGATCTCGATGTAGTACCCGAAGACCCGGTTGTAGCGGATTTTCAACGAGTTGATGCCGGTGCGGGCGCGCTCCGCCTCCTCCATCTCGGCGATACGCTGCTTGCCGCCGCGGCTGATGACGCGCAATTCGTCCAGCTCAGGGTCAACGCCGTCGCGGACGACGCCGCCGTCGCGGGCGACCAGCGGCGGCTCGTCGATGAGCGCTCGGTCCAGCGCGTCACGCACGTCGGCGAGATCGTCCAGTTCGGCGAGCAGGCTCTTGACGAGCGGCGCCTGGAACTCCTCGAGGATCATCCGGACGCGCGGAATCGCGGCGATCGACTGGCGCAGCGACACCAGGTCGCGCGGCCCCGCGGTGCCCAGAGCCGCGCGGGCGACCAGCCGGTCGATGTCGTGCACGGCCTTGAGCGTGTCGCGCAGCTTGACGCGCGCGGTACTGCGGAACGCGAAATCCTCGACGGCGTCGAGGCGATCCTGGATCCGTTCGAGGGCCACCAGCGGGCGGAGCAGCCACGCCCGCAACAGGCGTCCGCCCATCGGGGTGATCGACCGATCGAGCTCGTGGAGAAGCGTCCCGCTTCGTCCGCCGTCCTGCGCCTCGAGCACCTCGAGATTGCGCAGTGTGGTCGGATCGACCAGCAGGCAGTCGGCGCCCGTGCGGAAGGTGACGTCCCGGACGTGCGCAAGATCCGCCTTTTGTGTGTCGCGCAAGTACTGCAGGAGTGCGCCCGCCGCGGCGACGGCCGCGGGACGGTCGTCGAGTCCGAAGCCCTGCAGCGTCTGCGCCTTGAGCTGCGTGAGCAGAGTGCGCCGCGCCGATTCGTAGTCGAACGTCCACGCCTCCGCCGTGGTCAGCCGCGCCTCTATTCGCGATGCGGCCAGGAGCGCGGCGGCGGCCTCGAAGCCGGCCGGCGCCAGAATCTCTCGCGGCCGGAGCACCGCGAGTTCGTCGCACAGCGACGCGCGCCCCTCGTCACCGGCGTATTCCGCGGTGGTGAACTCGCCAGTGGACAGGTCCAGCAGCGCGACGCCAAATCCAGAACCGGAAGGGGCGGGTGCGAGGGCCATCAGGAACGCCGGCTCACGCGCCTCGAGATAGCCAGCGTCCGTCAGCGTCCCCGGCGACACGACGCGCACCACCTCGCGCCGGACGAGTCCCTTTGCCTTCTTCGGATCCTCGACCTGCTCCACGACCGCGACGCGGAAGCCCTTGCGCACGAGCCGCGCGATGTAGCCGTCCGCCGCGTGATAGGGCAGACCGCACATGGGAATCGCCCCGCCGGTCGAGTCCCTGGAACGCGACGTCAGCGTCAGCTCGAGGGCGCGCGCCGCGGTGAGCGCGTCCTCGTAGAACATCTCGTAAAAATCCCCCATCCGGAAGAACACGATCGCGTCGCGGTACTGCCGCTTCGCTTCGAAGTACTGCCGCATTGCCGGCGTAGCGCCGGCGGGCTCGATCGAGGCGGGAGGGGACGCCATGGAAGGGACTGGCGGCAATTATACATTGCGGATTTCCGGATGAAGACTGACGATGGAGGGCGATGGTGATTCTGGCGCTCGATTCGTCGTCGGCCGGCGGCAGCGCGGCGGTCGTGCGGGGAGACAGCGGCCGTCTCATCGTGAGCGAGCGCGCCGGAGAGAGCCGCCGCGCCACCGCGGAGCGCCTGCCGCTCGATTTGATGGCCGTCCTGCAGGACGCCGGTGTCACGCTGGACGACGTCGAT